>JBATWJ010000143.1:0-1885 GCA_049672545.1 Burkholderiaceae bacterium | reverse complement strand
GCCTGAAGCGGCGTCAGGTGCCGGCCGCCGGCTCGACGGCGGCGCCGGCGCCGAGGATGGTGTCGGCGATCTCGACCTGGTTGTGGCCGCCCTGCTTGCCCGACAACATCGCCTCGTCGGCGCGCCGGAACAGTTCCTTGTGCGATTCGCCGGCGCGCAGGCTGGCGACGCCGATCGAAATCGTGATCGGCTGGTCCAGCCCGAAATGGAATTTCTCGATCTTTTGCCGCAGCCGCTCGGCCACGCGGGAGGCGGTGTCGATGTCGGTGTCGCGCATGATCACCGCAAACTCGTCGCCGCCCCAGCGGTACAGCAGGTCGTCGACGCGCAGGCCGGATTCGAACAGCGTCGCCACCTGCGACAGCAGCTGGTCGCCGACGCTGTGGCCGTAGCGGTCGTTGACCGACTTGAAGTGGTCGAAATCGATCAGCATCAGCGACAGCTGCAACCCCTTTTCGTCGGCGCGGCGCACGATCCCGGGGAAATGCTGGGAAAAGGTGCGGCGGTTCAACAGGCCGGTCAATTCGTCGTGGTTGGCGCGGTGCTCGGCGCGGCGGAACAGCGCCTCGTTTTCGATCATCTGCGCGTGCAGCGTGGTGAAGAACGCCACCAGCACGATCACCAGCACCGCCTGCAGCGCGCCTTGGAAGATCCCGTACAGGAACAGGCTGGCGCCGGAAGAGCGCACCAGCATCAGGTCCGCCGCCAGGAACACCAGGTAGTACGCCGCTCCCTGGCCGAGGCCGACGCGCGGCCGGTCGTGGAACACCATACCCCAGTACACCGCCACCAGCGGCGCCCAGTACAGCGCGCTGGCCAGCATGCCAATGCTGTCGCCGGAACGGAACAGCGCCGCCTGCAACAAGGCGCTGGCCAGCGAGCCCCAGATCAGCAGCGACACGCCGATATCGATCAGCCGCAGCCGGCCTGCGCCCGAGCGCCAGGTCAAGCTCCATAGCGGCACCAGCAGCAGCGCGCACAGCGCACCGTCGAACATCGGCAGCGGCGCATCGGCGAACCAGGCCTGGCCGAGGTTGGCCAGCACCAAGAGCGGCAAGCCGAGCCGGTACAGGTAAAGCCGCCAGTTGCGTGCAATGCTGGCTTGGCTGGGGAGTGAAAACCGGAAATTGGGCAATTTACATACGGCAATAATTTTCGTAACGGTACCTTAAAGAAACAATTTCCGTTGTCAAATATTGCAAAATTCGACCCATCAATGAATTATCAATTTCTTAACAGCAACATCACGAAAACCGCCGGCTGGCAACGGCATTAAGGCCATTGTCGCTACAATCGAGGCTTTCCTCGCGCGGCCCACGACCTCCTTCCATGAACCTGCTCGGCATTTCCGATTTCGGCCTGTTTTGCGCGGCAGTGCTGCTGCTGAACGCCACGCCCGGTCCCGATACTGCCTACATCGTCGGCCGCAGCGTGGCGCAGGGGCGCACCGCCGGCGTAGTGTCGGCACTCGGTATCGCGCTCGGCATCTGCGTGCATTCGCTGCTGTCGGCACTCGGTCTGAGCGCGCTGTTGGCGGCATCGGCCGGCGCGTTCCTGGCGATCAAGCTGGCGGGCGGGCTGTACCTGATCTATCTCGGCACCCGCATGCTGATGGCGCCGTCGGCCGCCGGCGAACGCGCGCCGGCGACGGCGCGGCCGCTGCAGACCATCTTCTGGCAGGCGGCGCTGACCAACCTGCTGAATCCGAAAGTGATCCTGTTCTTCCTGTCCTTCTTTCCGCAATTCGTGCAGCCGTCGGCGGCGCACAAGACCGCCGCCTTCCTGTTTCTGGGCGTGGTGTTCGTCGTCATGTCGACCTGCTGGAACAGCGGCACCGCGCTTTTGGCCGGCAGCCTGACGCGCCGCGCCGGCCGCAATCCGCGCC
>JBATWJ010000142.1:0-4443 GCA_049672545.1 Burkholderiaceae bacterium | reverse complement strand
CGCTTGCGCTCACGCGAGGCCGGCGCCGGCACGATCGGGATCACGGTGTGGTTCATGTCTGCTCCGGGAAACGCAGCGCTGCCGTACCGGCGCGCCGCTTTATCGTCCTGGTGGGGAGTATGCTGTCAAAATGTCCAAAGGAAGCCCGACATAAACGCATGGCACCGGGAGTATATCGCTCCGCCATGCCAGGCCCGACGGCTTGCCGCCGCCCCCGCCTACTCTAGAGGCAGGCAGCGCCGCCCGTCATACGCGGCGGCGCATACCAGGTATCGGCGGCGCGCCGCGCCGGGGCGCCGGCTCAGGTATTCTGGATGGTAATGGTCGGGAACTTGCTGCTCATGTCCTTCGCCTTTTCGGCCACCTTGACCGCGGTCTTGCGCGCGATCTCCTTGTAGATGCGGGCCACTTCGCCGTCCGGGTCGGCGACCACGGTCGGCCGGCCGGAATCGGTCTGCTCGCGGATCGCCATCGTCAGCGGCAGGGCGCCGAGGAAATCGACGCCATAGTCGGCGCACATCTTTTCGCCGCCGCCGGAGCCGAAGATCGGCTCGGCGTGGCCGCAGTTGGAGCAGATGTGCGTGCTCATGTTTTCGACGATGCCGAGGATCGGGATGCCGACCTTCTCGAACATCTTCAGGCCCTTGCGCGCATCCAGCAAGGCGATGTCTTGCGGCGTCGTGACGATCACCGCGCCGGTCACCGGCACCTTCTGCGACAGCGTCAGCTGGATGTCGCCGGTGCCGGGCGGCATGTCGACGATCAGGTAGTCGAGGTCGCGCCAGTTGGTCTGGGTCAACAGCTGCTGCAGCGCCTGCGTGACGATCGGGCCGCGCCACACCATCGGCTCGTCGGGATCGATCATGAAGCCGATCGACGATACCTGCAGGCCATGGTTTTCCAGCGGCTCCATGGTCTTGCCGTCGGTGGTTTCCGGACGGCCAGCGATGCCCATCATCATCGGCTGCGACGGACCGTAGATGTCGGCGTCCAGGATGCCGACCGCGGCGCCCTCGGCGGCCAGCGCCAGCGCCAGGTTGACCGCGGTGGTCGACTTGCCGACGCCGCCCTTGCCGGACGCCACCGCAATGATGTTCTTGACGTTGGACATCAGCTTGATGCCGCGCTGCACCGCGTGCGCGACGATCTTCGAATGCACGGTGACGCTGACGTTGCCGACGCCCGGCACGCCGCGCACCGCCGCGATCGCCAGCTTGCGGATAGGGTCGAACTGGCTCTTGGCCGGATAGCCGAGTTCCACTTCAAAACTGACGTCGGCGCCGTCCAGTTGCAGGTTCTTCACCGATTTGCCCGCCACCAGGTCGCGCCCGGTGTTGGGATCGACCACCGTCGACAGCGCGGCCTTCACCGCCTCAAGCGTGATGCTCATGTAATCTCCTGTAGCCGTATCCGGCAAGTCTAAACCAATCGATGCTGCGCCGCAGCCAGGCGCGGCCCCAGCCCGCAGGCTGCGCCGGCCGCGCCGCCGCCGCCATGACCGAACGCATGGCGCTGCTAAAATCATGGCTTTCCTCTTCTGCCCACCGACTCATGAGCAACACGCCCGCGCGCCGTCTTTTCGTCACCACCGCCCTGCCCTACGCCAACGGCGCCTTCCACATCGGCCACATCATGGAATACATCCAGGCCGACATCTGGGTCCGTTTCCAGCGCATGCAGGGCAACGAAGTCCACTTCGTCGGCGCCGACGACGCGCACGGCGCGCCGATCATGATCGCGGCCGAAAAGGCGGACCTGACACCGCAGCAGTTCGTGGCCAAGATCGCCGCCGGCCGCCAGCAGTACCTGGATGGCTTCCATATCGGCTTTGACAACTGGCATTCGACCGACAGCCCGGAAAACACCCAGCTGTCGCAGGACATCTACCGCGCGCTGCGCGACGATGCCAAACTGATCAGCACCAAGGTGGTCGAGCAGTTCTTCGACCCGGTCAAGAACATGTTCCTGCCGGACCGCTACATCAAGGGCGAATGCCCGAGCTGCGGTGCCGCCGACCAGTACGGCGATTCCTGCGAAGTGTGCGGCGCAGTGTACGCGGCCACCGAGCTGAAGAATCCGTATTCGACGCTGTCCGGCGCGGCGCCGGTGATGAAATCGTCCGAGCACTTTTTCTTCCGGCTGTCGGACCCGAAGTGCGTAGCCTTCCTGCGCGAATGGGCGCTGGGCGACGTCGACGGCAAGCCGCGCCTGCAAGCCGAGGTCGCCAACAAGGCGCGCGAATGGCTGGAAGGCAAGGACGGCGCCGATGCCGGCCTGGGCGACTGGGACATCAGCCGCGATGCGCCCTATTTCGGCATCGAGATCCCGGATGCGCCGGGCAAGTACTTCTACGTCTGGCTGGATGCGCCGATCGGCTACCTGGCGTCGCTGAAGAATTATTTCGACAAGACCGGGCGCGACTTCGACGCCTTCATGGCCGACCCAGGCACCGAGCAATACCATTTCATCGGCAAGGACATCACCTATTTCCACACGCTGTTCTGGCCGGCGATGCTGCACTTCGCCGGCCGCAAGGTGCCCAACAACGTGTTCGTGCATGGCTTCATCACCGTGTCCGGCGAAAAGATGAGCAAGTCGCGCGGCACCGGCATCTCGCCGCTGCGCTACCTGGACATCGGCATGAACCCGGAATGGCTGCGCTACTACATCGCCGCCAAGCTGTCGGCCAAGGTCGAGGACGTCGACTTCAACCCGGATGACTTCGTCGCCCGCGTCAACGCCGACCTGATCGGCAAGTACGTCAACATCGCCAGCCGCGCCGCCGGCTTCATCGCCAAGCGCTTTTCCGGCACGGTGGTGACCGACTGGGCCGAGGACGCCGATCCGTTCCTCGCCAACCTGCGCGGCGCCGCCAACACGATCCGCGAGCTGTACGAACACCGCGAATACGGCAAGGCGCTGCGCGCGGTGATGGAGCAGGCCGACCTGGTCAACGCCTACGTCGACGCCAACAAGCCATGGGAACTGGCCAAGGACCCGGCCAACGACGCCCGGCTGCAGGAAGTCTGCAGCCGCCTCTTGGAAGCGTTCCGCATCCTGACCATCTACCTGAAGCCGGTGCTGCCGGCGCTGGCGCAAAAGGTCGAGGCGCTGTTCAACCTCGCCCCGCTGTCCTGGAGCGATGTGGCGACGCCGCTGGTGCACCAGCAAAAAATCAATCCGTACACGCACCTGATGACGCGCGTCGAGCCGAAGATGATGGATGCGCTGTTCGAGGCGCCGGAACCGGAGCAGGCGGCGGCCGCTGCGTCCGCCGGCACAGCCGGCAGCGCCGCAATCGAACCGATCGCGGAGGAAATCAAGATCGACGATTTCGCCAGGATCGACCTGCGGATCGCCAGGATCGTCGATTGCCAACCGGTGGACGGGTCGGATAAGCTGTTGCGGCTGACGCTGGACGTCGGCGAAGGCCGGCTGCGGAATGTCTTTTCCGGCATCAAGTCGGCCTACCAGCCGGCCGACCTGGTCGGCAAGCTGACCGTGATGGTCGCCAACCTGGCGCCGCGCAAGATGAAGTTCGGGATTTCGGAAGGCATGGTGCTGGCCGCCTCGGCGGCCGACGAAAAGGCCGATCCCGGGATTTATGTACTCAACCCGTGGCCGGGCGCAACACCCGGCATGCGGGTCAGATAAGGCTTATGGACCCCTCACCCAGTTGCGGCTCGGCCGCTCTCTCTTTCGCGCCGCCGGATGCGGCGCTCCTCTCCAACATCTTGGTGCGCGAAGCCGGCGTCGACGACGCCGAGCTGATCGCGCAACTGACCCGCATCAGCTGGGCCGAAAAGGTCGCAGCCAGCTCCAGCGGCCACCGCGAAGACGTGGCGCGCGTGCTGCACGACCTGCAGCTCGGCGGCGGCTTCATCCTGCAGGTGGACGGCCAGGTGGCCGGTTCGGTGCGCTGGCTGCGCCACGACTATGAACCGTCGGTCTGGGACATCGTGCGCATGGGCGTGCTGCCGGCGTTTCGCGGCGTCGGCCTGTCGCAGCATCTGCTGGAAGCGGTGATCCACCACGCGCTGGCGGCCGACGTCGACGAACTGCGGCTGGCGGTGCGCACCGACCAGTCGCGGCTGGTCGACCTGTACGCCGCGTTCGGCTTCGAGCTGGCGCCGGAACTGGAATACGCCCACGCCAATCCGCAGGAGCCGGCGCCGCTGCTGATGCGCAAGCTGCTCTAGCCGCTGCACTCACCCGCGACCACATACTCCCTTGGCATACCGCCTTTTCCGGGCGTAGCGCCTGCGGAATTACCGCATACTCCCTACATCTTGGGAGGCAGTCGGTATCGACGGCGCTGACATCGAAGTCGGCTTGGGCGGTTCGACCGGCTTGCGGCAGGCGCCGAGCAGCGCGACGCAGGCCAGGCCGGCCAGCAGGAGTCTGGAAAGCTTCATGGACCACCTCGCCCGCGCGGGTGGCGGC
>JBATWJ010000141.1:0-2740 GCA_049672545.1 Burkholderiaceae bacterium | reverse complement strand
GCACTCCTTGGGCGGCGATCACGCCGAAGCGAAGTGCAAGCGGCGTGCCAGCGCCGCCAGGCTTGGCAGCGGCGCCGGCCGTCGCGCCGGCGTGCCGGTCTTACAAAGTGCAGGTAAATTTTGCCGGCCGCGGCGCCGGGCGGGAGCAAAACGCCCGGCGCCGGCAAATCCTTTAGAATGGCGGGCTGTTCAGGAACGCTGCCATGTCCATAGCCACTACCCAAGAAATCATTGCCGAACTGCGCGCCGGGCGCATGGTCATCCTGGTGGATGAGGAAGACCGTGAAAACGAGGGCGACCTGGTGCTGGCCGCCGAATTCGTGACGCCGGAAGCGATCAACTTCATGGCGCGCTATGGCCGCGGCCTGATCTGCCTGACGCTGACCGCGGAACGCTGCGCGCAGCTGAACCTGGGCCTGATGACGTCCAACAACGGCACCGCCTACGGCACCAATTTCACGCAGTCGATCGAAGCCGCCGAAGGCGTCACCACCGGCATTTCGGCCGCCGACCGTGCCCGCACCATCCAGGTCGCGGTGGCGCGCCACGCGAAACCGTCCGACATCGTGCAGCCCGGCCACATTTTCCCGATCAAGGCGCAGAAAGGCGGCGTGCTGATGCGCGCCGGCCATACCGAAGCCGGCTGCGACTTCACCGAGCTGGCCGGCCTGACACCGGCCGCCGTGATCTGCGAGATCCTAAAGGAAGACGGCACCATGGCGCGGCTGCCGGATCTGATCGAATTCGCGCGCGAGCATGACCTGAAGATCGGCACCATCGCCGACCTGATCCATTACCGCAGCCAGCACGAAAGCATCGTCGAACGTGTCGCCGAGCGTACGGTCAATACCCTGCATGGCCCCTTCCGCGCGGTCGCCTATCGCGACACGCCGAGCGGGGCGGCGCACCTGGCGCTGGTGCACGGCGACATCGCCGCCGACAGCGAAACCCTGGTGCGGGTGCATCAGCCGGTATCGATCATGGATTTGCTGGAAACCGAAGCCACCACCCATTCCTGGAACCTGGCGGCGGCACTGGCCGCGGTGCAGGCCGCCGAGCGCGGCGTGGTGGTGCTGCTGAATTGCGACGAGGAATCGGCCGACCAGCTGTTCGCGCAATTCCAGGCGCTGGATGATCCGCAGGCGCCGCGTCCGCGTGGATCCCGGATGGATTTGCGCACCTACGGTATCGGCGCCCAGATCCTGAAGGATCTCGGGGTCGGCAAGATGCGGCTGTTGGCCAGCCCGCGCAAGATGCCGTCGATGACCGGTTTCAACCTGGAAGTGGTCGGTTACCAGTACGCACCGAACCAGTGAACCCCACCGCGGGCCGCCCCGGTCCGCGATTTGCATCAGGCGCAGCCGCGCGATAAAGAGGAAAGCCATGACCGTTGGAACCTGTGACACGAATCTGGATGGAGAAGGCTTGCGCATCGGCATCGTGCAGGCGCGCTTCAACCCCGACATCGGCAACGGCCTGTTCGCCGCCTGCGCCGGCGAGCTGGCCCGCCTGGGCGTAGCCGGCGAGGACATCCTGCGGGTGACGGTGCCGGGCGCGCTGGAAATCCCGCTGGCGCTGCAGAAGATGGCCGAGACCGAGCAGTTCGACGCGCTGATCGCGCTGGGCGCGGTGGTACGCGGCGAAACCTATCATTTCGAGCTGGTGGCCAACGAATCGGGCGCCGGCATCACGCGCGTCGGGCTCGATTTCGGCATCCCGATCGCCAACGCCGTGCTGACCACCGAAAACGACGCGCAGGCCGAGGCGCGCATGGCGCAGAAGGGCGCCGACGCCGCCCGTGTGGCGGTCGAAATGGCCAACCTGGCGCTGGTGCTGGAAGAACTGGCCGACGCCACCGAAGACGAGGACTGAGCCGGCGCCGCACCCATGACCACCAAGACCACCCACGCCAACCCCAGCAAGAACCGCACGCCGCGCCATCGCGCGCGCGAGTTCGCGCTGCAGGGGCTGTACCAATGGCTGCTCAACCATGAGGATGCCGGCGCCATCGACGCCCACATCCGCGGCGCGCACGGCTTCGACAAGGCCGATGCCGAGCATTTCGATGCGCTGCTGCATGGCACTATCCGCGACGTCGCGCAATTGCGCGCCGGCCTGGCGCCTTTGATCGACCGTCCGCTCGCGCAGCTGTCGCCGGTCGAGCACGCGGCGCTGTTGATCGGCGCCTACGAGCTGAACCATCACCTGGAAATCCCGTACCGCGTGGTCATCAACGAAGCGGTCGAGTTGACCAAGTCGTTCGGCGGCGTCGACGGCCACAAGTACGTCAACGGCGTGCTGGACCGCTTCGCCGCCCAGGCGCGCGCCGCCGAAGTCGAGGCCGGCCGGCGCTGATTTCCGGCTGCTCCCATGGGGAGTATGCTAATAAAATGTCTAGCCGGCACCCGGCCTGGACTGCTTATGTAGGGAGTATCCGGCCCCCGCCGCCTTTTTCACCCGTCATCCGATATCGTCATGTCCGCCTTCGCCCTCGCTTCCCGCCTCGACCGGATCGAACCCTTCCATGTGATGGAGCTGGCGAAGATGGCCGCCGCGCTGGAGCGAGAAGGGCGCCACATCGTCCACATGGGCATCGGCGAGCCCGACTTCACCGCCGCCCCGGCCGTGATCGCCGCCGCCACGCAGGCGATGGCCGACGGCCGCATGCAGTACACCGCCGCCACCGGCATCCCGGAGCTGCGCGCAGCGATTTCCGCACACTACCGCCGCGTCTACGGAC
>JBATWJ010000140.1:0-3407 GCA_049672545.1 Burkholderiaceae bacterium | reverse complement strand
GACGAGCCGTCGCTCGGCCTGGCGCCGCTGGTGGTCAAGCAGGTGTTCGAGGTGATCCAGAAGATCAACCGCGCCGGCACCACCGTGATCCTGGCCGAGCAGAACGCCTACGCCGCGCTGGCGATCGCCAACCGCGCCTACGTGATCGAAAGCGGCCGCATCGTGCTGGAAGGCACGCGCGACGAGCTGCTGAACAACGAGCAGGTCCGCAGGGCGTACATCGGCGCCTGAACGCCCGGCGCCGGCCGCGGCACCCTTTCATCCACCAGGAGGAGACCACCATGAAAATCACCACCCGCATCAAAACCCTGACCGCCGCCGTGGCGCTCGGGCTGGCCGCCGGCGGCGCGCTGGCGCAGGAAGTCGTCAAGATCGGCTACTCCGGCCCGCTGTCCGGCGGCGCCGCGCTGTATGGCAAGAACGTGCTGCTCGGCATGGAGATGGCGGCCAACGAAATCAACGCGCAGGGACTGGAAATCGGCGGCAAGAAATACAAGATCGAAATCGTCCCGCTCGACGACAAGTACAACCCGAGCGAAACCGGCATCAACGTGCAGCGCCTGGTGCAGCAGCACAAGACGCCGGCGGTACTGGTGCCGCATTCGGGCGGCATCTTCGCGGTGCAGGCGTTCAATGAAAAGTCCGACGTGATCCTGCTCGCCTACAGCAGCCTGGCGGCGATCACCGAGCGCGGCAACAAGATGACGATCCGCATTCCGCCGGAGATCAACGGCTACGTGAAGCCGTTCATCAACTACGAGATGGGCAAATACGGCAAGAACGTCGGCCTGGCGCCGGCCGACCACGACTATGCGAAGGCCTGGACCGCGCTGTTCAAGCCGGCCTGGGAAGCGGCCGGCGGCAAGGTGGTGTCGGAAAACCCGATGTCGTACAACAAGTCGACCGATTTCTACAGCGGCGTCTCGCGCGTGCTGCAGGCCAAGCCGGACGTGCTGTTCATCGGCGGCGCGTCGGAGCCGTCGGCGCTGGTCGCCAAGCAGGCGCGCGACCTCGGTTTCAAGGGCGGCTTCATCGTGATGGATCAGGCCAAGCTGGATGAAATGGCGAAGGTGGTCGGCGGCTACGGCCCGCTGGAAGGCGCGATCGGCGTATTGCCGCTGGCCGACGACGAACGCGAGCCGGCCAAGCTGTTCGTCGAAAAATTCAAGAAGCTGCATCCGGACCGCACGCCGAGCACCGAAATGTCGCTCAACTACAGCGCGGTGCACATGACCGCGGTGGCGATGAAGCTGGCCGGCAGCGTGACCGACGCCAAGGCGATCCGCGCCCAGATGGACAAGGCCGCCAGGAGCCTGGACACGAACCACAACCCGAATCAGATCGAAGGCGTCAACGAGCGCGGCGGTGTGCTCAACGCCGGCGTGATCGCGGTGGTCGAGAACGGCAAGATCAAGAGCGTCAGCATGAGCTCGCTGGCCGGCAACTAGGTGCGAGCGGTTGATGAACCGGCATCGGCCCGGCGATGGGACGGTGCCGGTTTTGTTTGATGTGGGCGCGGCGTCGACGGTTGCCGTCGCGGCAGCGGTGGAGTGACTGACAGCCTCCCCGGTGTCGTTCCGGCGCAAGCCGGAACCCGGCGTCGTTCAGCGCGTACTGGAACGCATGCATTTGCTGCGCGGCTTAACGCCACTGGATTCCGGCGTGCGCCGGAATGACGTTCGCTGTTTCGACCGGCGTGTCTTCTTAACATCGGGAGTATAGGTAAAAATATACCAATTTGCGCAGATTTTATGCGTGACTTCAAAAATACACAACCCAGTATATTTTCAGCCTAAAAACCGCCCGTCGCCGCCGCGCGACATTCCCGCCGATCCCGGCGCCGCATTTTCCCGATATCCTGCTACGCTGCCGTTTCCGGCAGAAAAGCCGGCGCCGGCGTGCAGGCCCGTCGCCGCGATGGAATATACCATGTGGTATATTTATTGTACTAAGTGGTATATTCTGCCAGCGACGCACAAACCAATTCCGTCCGGGGTCTTGTCCGACATGAAGAAAAATAAAATCCAGGAGGCGCAGCAGCACCGGCAAGCCATCGTCGAAGGGGTGCACGACCAGAAGCGCGAGCGCATCCTGGAAGTGGCCGAGGAGCTATTTTTCCGGCGCGGCTACGCCGGCACCACGATCGCCGACATCGTCGACCAGCTCGGCGTCACCAAACCCTACCTGTACTACTACTTCCCGAGCAAGGACAGCATCTATGAAACGCTGTGCCTGCGCTCGTCGCACGCCTGCCTGACGGCGATGCACTTCGCCCCGGACGATCCGCGCCCGGCGGCGGAAAAGCTGCGCGAAGGCTTGCAGCGCTTCGCCAGCGCCAACATCCGCTATTTCAAATCCGGCACCTTCGCCTACCGCGAAAGCGCGGTGCGCCATCCGGCGATGGACCGCAAGGTGCGCGCACTGGCGCGCCGCTTCTACCAGGAATTGCGCGCGCTGCTGGAGCAGGGGCGGCGCGACGGCGACCTCGATTTCGTCGACACCAAGTTCACCGCGATCGGCATCGGCAGCATCGCCGGCTTCCTGTACACCTGGTACAAGCCGGACGGCGCGATCGGCCCCGACGAAATGGTCGAGCAGCTGATGCACCTGCTGCTGAAGATCGCCGGCGCCAAAGAACTGTCCGAGCCGTCCTGATCCTCCCGACCCGGCCCGCCGCCTGTCGGCGGGCGCATCTTCACGAGATTTTCCGCATGAGCATACAGAAGCTGTTGATCGCCAACCGCGGCGAGATATCGATACGCATCGCGCGCGCCTGCGCCGAGCTGGGCATCGCCACGGTGGCGGTGTATTCCGAGGACGACGCGGCCTCGCTGCACCTGCGCCGCGCCGACGATGCGCGGCCGCTGTCCGGCATCGGCGCGGCGCCGTATCTCGACATCGCCCAGATCGTCGAGACGGCGCGCGCCGCCGGCTGCGACGCGATCCATCCGGGCTACGGCTTCCTGTCGGAGAACGCCGACTTCGCGCGCGCCTGCGCCGCTGCCGGCATCCGGTTCGTCGGTCCGGCGCCCGAGGTGCTGGAACTGTTCGGCGACAAGGCGGCGGCGCGCAAGCTGGCCGAGAGCCAGCAGGTGCCGGTGGTGGCCGGCACCGGCGCCGCCAGCCTGGAACAGGTGCGCGCGTTCATGGAATCGCTGGGGCCGGATGCGGCGATCATGATCAAGGCGCTGGCCGGCGGCGGCGGGCGCGGCATGCGCACGGTCCATCGGCCGGAACAGCTGGCGCCGGCGTACGCACTGTGCCAGGCCGAAGCGCAGGCGGCGTTCGGCAACGGCGCGCTGTACGCGGAACAGCTGGTACAGCGCGCGCGCCACATCGAAATCCAGGTGATCGGCGACGGCAGCGGCGCCGTCAGCCAGCTGGGCGAGCGCGAATGCACGCTGCAG
>JBATWJ010000139.1:0-5047 GCA_049672545.1 Burkholderiaceae bacterium | reverse complement strand
TCGCACTCGGCACCGTCACGCTGGGGCCGCTGGCGCTGCCACCGCTGACCGCGGTGGTGTGGCAACTGGCGCTCGGCTGCGCGCCGATGCTGCTGTTCGGCATCCTGTTCGAACACCCGAATCCTGGCGCGCTGACGCCGCTCGGCTGGGGACTGATGGCGTACATGACGGCGGTACCGATGGCAGTCTGCTACCTCGGCTGGTTCGCCGCGCTGCGGCGGCTGCCGCCGGCGACCGCGTCGATGGCGACACTGCTGACGCCGGTAGTCGGCGTGCTGGCCGCCGCGCTGATCCTCGGCGAGCCGCTGGCGCTGAAGGAAGGGCTGGGGCTGACGGTCGTCATCGGCGGCCTGGCGCTGGTGCTGCGCAAGGCCTGAGCGCGCTGCCGGGCGCGCTCAGTTCGCCGGCTTGCGGTACGCGGTTCCGGTCTGCGCGAAAAAGAAGGCCCAGGTATCGGTGGCCAGACGCTGGCGGTTCTCGCTCATCGCATGTCCCGCCTTCGGGAACGCCGTCAGCAGGTAGGGATTGCGGCCGCCGGCCTGGTTCTGCATCGTCGCGGCAAACTTGTAGCTGTGCGACGGCACCACCCGGCTGTCGGTCTGCCCGGTCATCACGTACATCGCCGGATACGGCACATTGCGCACGTTATGCAGCGGCGAGATCGCCAGCAGCCGGTTGAAGTCGGCTTCATTCGAGCTGTCGCCATAGTCCTCGAACCAGTTGTAGCCGGATGTGAAGTGCTGGTAGCGCAGCAGGTCCAGCACGCCGACCGACGGGAACACCGCCTTGAACAGATCCGGCCGCTGCAGCGCCACCGCGGCGGTGGTCAGGCCGCCGTTGGAGCCGCCCTCCAGGCCGAGCCGGGCAGCGCTGGTGTACTTCCCGCGGATCAGGTGGTTGGCCACGGCGATCACGTCGTCGTAGGTGTTCTGCTTGTTGGCCGCGCGCCCGGCCTCGTGCCAGGCATTGCCGTATTCGCTGCCGCCGCGCACCTGCGCGACCGCGTAGATCCCGCCGTTTTCCAGCAGCGGCACCGCATGCCGCCGGAACAGCGGCCGCTCCGCCGCGGCGAAACCGCCATACACGTAGATCATCGCCGGATTGCCGCCATCCAGCGCCAGACCCTTGCGGTGCGCAATGAAGACCGGGATCCGGGTGCCGTCGGCACTGGTGGCGAAAATCCGCTGCATCACGTAGGCGGACGGATCGAAACCATCGATCCGCGTGCCGCCGGTTTGCGCCACGGTGCCGGTAGCGGGGTCGTAGCGGAACACCAGGTCCGGCTGGATCAGCGTCGAATAGCGGTAGCTCAGCTGATCGCGGCCGTCGGCATCGCGGACGCATTCCATCTCCGATACGGCGCCCATTCCCGGCTGCGGGATTTCTGTGCGGCGCCCGTCACCGTCGAAGCGCACCAGGCGACTGGCGCCATCGTCGAGGATTTCCGCGAAATAGGCGCCCGCGCAAGGAACGATTTCCTCCACCACTTCGCCGGCGGCGCCGTTTACCAGCTCGACCCAGCGGGAAGGGGCCGTATGTTCGCGCTCGATCTTGACCAGACGGTGGCGCAGCGCGCCGCTGCTGGTCAGCACCAGCAGATTCCGGTCGGCGTCCGCACCCAGAATCTGGAAAATCGAATGGAAGCCGTCGCCCAGCCACTTGGCCGGTGGCTGCCCGGAGAGCGCCGCCAGCGCCAGCCGGTAGATCTCGCTCTTGGAACCGATGCCGGTATCGAAATACAGGTGGTCGTCGTCCATGTAGCTGATCTGGACGTTGGCCAGGCCGTCGCCGGCGAACAGCGCCTGATCATTGCCGGGCGGCTGGCCGATCGTATGGTAGCGCAGCGCAAGCTGGTTGTAGGCCGCGGTGTAGACGTCACCGATGTTTTGCGCGACAACGTAAAAGAATCCGCTCTGGTGGATCTTGAAATCGCCGTTCACGTGCCGAATCGTCTCGCCGGCGATGTCGGCGCCGGTCTTCAGGTCGACCACGTGGACTTCGCTCAGGTCGCTGTAATTGCGGATCAAGCGATACACCAAGTGCTTGCCATCCGGTGTCAACTGGTGACTGGTCAGCGCGATGTGGTCGTCGGGGTTGGAATTCTGCTTGTTCAGGTCCAGCAGCACCCGGCCGCTCTTGCGCAGATCGTCGGTGACATAGATGCGGTTGTCGACCGACACATGATTCGTGTCCGCCCGCGGCCGCCAGCGGCCGGTATCGATCTTCCGGGTCACCTGGTAGTAGTACAAGCCGTCTCCGCCCTGCACCGTCTGCTTGCCGAACGCAAGCGGGCCGGCGCCGGTCTTGGCCGGCTCCTGAATTTCCGTGAAGATCCGTACCACCCGAGCTTCGATCTCGGCATACGAAGGCAGTGCACGCAGATAGTCGAGGCTGAAGGTATTCTGGGCGTCGACCCAGGCGCGGGTGTCGTCGCCGGTGGTATCTTCCATCCACTGGTACGGTTCGGCGATGGTCTTGCCGAAGTAGCTATAGCTGGCGCTGCCGGCGGCCGAGGCCGGATAGGCCAGCTTTTGCGGCTCGCCGCCGCCGCTGCCGCCGCAGGCCGCCACCAGCATCGTCACCGCCGCGATCGACACACCCGTGCGCGCAAATCTCATCCGTTTTTCTCCGTTGGAATCTGTTTTTAGCGGCTTGCGCCGCCGCAGCATTGCCGGGCCGTTCTAGGACGGCAGCGGCACGTGGTCGCGCAGCAGCTCGGCGAATTCGTTGCCCGGGATCGGGCGGCTGAAGTAGTAGCCCTGCATTTCGTCGCAAGCATGCGCGCGCAGGAAGGCTTCCTGTTCGCGCGTTTCGACACCCTCGGCTACCACCGTCAGCGACAGCGTCTTACCCATCGCGATGATCGCCTCGGTGATCGCCTTGTCTTCGTTGTTGGTGGCGACGTCGCGGATGAAGGAGCGGTCCACCTTCAGCGTGTCGATCGGGAAGTTCTTCAGCTGACCGAGCGACGAATAGCCGGTGCCGAAATCGTCGATCGCCAGCCGCACGCCCAGCCGCTTGATGTCGGACAGCAGCTTGACCGCCTGCGCCGGGTTCTGGATCACCATGCCTTCGGTGATTTCCAGCTCCAGCAAGTGCGGCGCCATGCCGGTCTCGGCCAGGATTTCGGTCAGGTCGGTCAGCAGGTGCTCGTCGCCGAACTGGCGCACCGACAGGTTGACCGCCATGCAGATCGGCGGCAGCCCCTGCCTTTGCCAGGCGACGTTCTGCAGGCAGGCGGTGCGCAATACCCATTTGCCGATCGGCACGATCAAGCCGGTTTCCTCGGCGGCCGGGATGAACTGCGCCGGCGACACCGTGCCGAGTTCCGGGTTGTCCCAGCGCAGCAGCGCCTCGACGCCGGTGATGGCGCCAGTGCAGAGGTCGCGCTTGGCCTGGTAGTGCAGCGCCAGTTCGCCGTTTTCCATCGCGTGCCGCAGATTGTTTTCCAGCGTCAGCCGTTCCAGCGACTGCGAGGTGATGTCGTTCGAATAGAACTGGAAATTGTTCTTGCCTTCGCTCTTGGCGAAATACATCGCGATGTCGGCATTCTTCATCAGCGTCTGCTCGTCGGCGCCATCCTGCGGATACAGCGCGATGCCGATGCTGGCCGTGACCCGGCATTCGCGACCCAGCAAGAGCACCGGCTTGATCGCCGCCGACAGCAGCTTGCGCGCCACCGTGCGCACCTTGTCGACGCTCTTGACGTCCTCGATCAGCACCACGAATTCGTCGCCGCCCAGCCGCGCGATCACGTCGGAAGCGCGCAGCGCCTTCTTGAAGCGCTCGGTGATTTCCTGCAGCAGCTGGTCGCCGGCGACGTGCCCGAGCGTGTCGTTGATGAACTTGAAGCGATCGAGGTCGATGAACAGCACTGCGACCTTGCGCGCGTTGCGATGGGCGCCGGTCAGCGCATGCGACAGCAGCTGGTTGAACATCGCGCGGTTCGGCAGCCCGGTCAGGCTGTCGTGCGTGGCCAGGTGCTGGATGCGCGCTTCGGCGATCTTCTGGTCGGTGATCTCGCGCGAGACGCCGCGATAGCCGACGAAACGATTGTCCTGGTCGAACATCGGCTCGCCGGACACGCTGATGTAGTACGGAGTGTCATTGGCCAGCTGGCGGAACATGACGGCGTCGCGGAACGGCTGCCGCGACTGCAGCAGCGCGCGGTGCGCCTCCCAGCCGCCGGGCGCATGCATTTCCAGCTCGGTTTCCCACGGATGCCGGCCGATGAAGGTGCGCTGGATGGCGTTGCTGGTGGTGTGCCGGCTTTCCATCCGGGTATAGCGCAGCTCTGCGTCCTGCTCCCAGTACCAGTCGGACGACAGGTTGGTCAGTGCCCGGAAGCGTGCCTCGCTTTCGCGCAGCGCCTGCTCGGTCTTGCGGCGCTCGGTGACGTCACGCAGAATGCCGCAGAAGCCGATCGGATGGCCGGCACTGTCGCGCACCAGCTGCACCGAGCCTTCGCCGACCACCGTGTGTCCGGCCTTGTGCACCATGTCCCAGTCGAAGCTCGGCGTGCTGATGCCGGTACGGTAGACCTCGTTGAACAGCTGGAACACCCGCGCCGCCGTCGCCGGCGCCTGGATCTCGCGGTAGTTCTGCCCGGGCAGTTCTTCCATGTCGTAGCCGATCAGGCGCGCGAAGGCGCCGTTGCACAGCACGATGCTGCCGCGCAGGTCGACTTCGTAGTAGGCGTCCTCGATGGTTTCCAGGATCAGGCGGTAGCGCGCCTCGACCGCGCGCTGTTCGCGCTCGGCGTGGCGACGCTCCTCCTCGCGCGCGAACCCCTGCAGCGCGAAGGCGAGATTGCGCGCCAGCCGTTCGATCAGTTGCAGCGTTTCGTCATCGAACGCATTCTTTTCAGCCGAATAGAACAGCAACACGCCATGCGCGCGCTCGTCCTGCAGCAGCGGCACCGCGGCACCGGAGCGCGCCTGGTGGCGCTCGGCCATTGCATGCCACGGCGCGGTGCGCGGATCGGCTAGGAGATCGTTGCTGAAGGCCGGCTGCCGGCTACGGAAGGCGGTGCCGACCAGTCCCTGCC
>JBATWJ010000138.1:0-11000 GCA_049672545.1 Burkholderiaceae bacterium | reverse complement strand
ATCCAGGCGCGGCCAGCGCCAGCTGCGCCAGCTGCCGTCGGCGCCATACAGCCGGTTGACCACATCCTCATGCGCGGGGCCGTGGCCGCCCTTCAGCAGCGCGTATGCACAGCCGCGCGCCAGCAGGTCCTGGGCCTGCCGCTCGGGATCGGTCTCGCCGCCGCACAGGCGTTCGGCTTCGCCGCGATTCGGCGTGATCACCGACGCCAGCGCGAACAGCGGGGCGATCGCCGCGATCGGCTCTTCGAGCGACAGCGCATCGCCGCCGTTGTTGGCCAATACCGGATCGAACACCACCGGCAAACCGGGCTGGCGCGCGCGCAGCACGGCAATCACTTCGGCCACCACCTCGGCATTGGCGCGGCTGCCGACCACGCCGAGCTTGACCGCATCGATCTCGAAGCGCTCGATCAGCACCTGCGCCTGGTGGCGCACCAGTTCCGGCGGCAGCGGATGGACGCCGAATACGTTCTGGTTGTCCTGCACCGTCAATACCGTCGGCACCGAAAACGGATGGGCGCCGAGCGCGGCGACCGCCGTGATGTCGGCCTGCATGCCGGCGCCGCCGCTGGGATCGGAGCCGGAGAATATCAATACGCTGGGCGGCACCGCGGAAGCGAAGCTCATTGCACCCTCCCGGCCATCGGCGACGATGGCGAGGCGGCGAATTTCCTCGGCATGCGGCCGGCCAGATAAGCGTCGCGTCCGGCCTCGACGGCCAGGCGCATCGCGCGCGCCATGCGCACCGGTTCGCGCGCGGCGGCGATCGCGGTATTCATCAGCACGCCGTCGCAGCCGAGCTCCATTGCAATCGCCGCATCCGACGCGGTGCCGACGCCGGCGTCGACGATCACTGGCACCTTGGCCTGCTCGATGATCAGCGACAGATTCCACGGATTGACGATGCCCATGCCGGAACCGATCAGGGACGCCAGCGGCATCACCGCGGCGCAGCCGATCTCTTCCAGCATGCGCGCCTGGATCGGATCGTCGCTGCAGTAGACCATCACGTCGAAGCCGTCCTTGACCAGTTGCTCCGCTGCCTTCAGCGTTTCCGGCATGTTCGGGAACAGCGTCTTGTCGTCGCCCAGCACTTCCAGCTTGACCAGTTTGCGGCCATCCAGCAGTTCGCGCGCCAGCTGCAGCGTGTAGACCGCGTCCTTGGCGTCGTAGCAGCCGGCGGTATTAGGCAGGATCGTGTAGCGCGACGGCGGCACCACGTCCAGCAGGTTCGGCGCGTTCGGATCCTGGCCGATGTTGACGCGCCGGATCGCCACCGTGACGATCTCGGCGCCGGACGCCTCGGTGGCGGCGCGGGTCTCGTCCAGGTCCTTGTACTTGCCGCTGCCGACCAGTAGGCGCGAGCGGTAGGTGGTGCCGGCGATGGTCAGGCCGACGTCCGCGTTTTGGGTATTCATTTCTCTCTCCTGTTGCTTATCCGCCGCCGATCGCGCGCACGATGTCGACGCGATCATGCGACTGCAGCGTACGCTGCGGCCAGTGCTGGCGCGGCACCACTTCGCGGTTGACCGCGACCGCCACGCCCTTGCCGGCCAGGGCCAGCGATTCGACCAGCTGCTGCAGGCTGTGCGGCGGCGCCAGCGCATGCGGCGCGCCATTCAGTTCGATTTCGATCGTCGTCATGTCGGCCTTCACTGTCTGCGATAGATTTCGGCGCCGCCCTTGACGAACTCGACCGCCTTCACTTCCATCCCCTGCTTCAGCGCGGCGACTTCGGAAATACCTTGGACCGCCGCGTATTCGCGCACTTCCTGCGTGATCTTCATCGAGCAGAAATGCGGTCCGCACATCGAGCAGAAATGCGCCACCTTGGCCGAATCCTTGGGCAACGTTTCATCATGGAATTCGCGTGCCTTGTCGGGGTCCAGTCCGAGGTTGAACTGGTCTTCCCAGCGGAATTCGAAGCGCGCCTTGGACAAGGCGTTGTCGCGGATCTGCGCGCCCGGATGGCCCTTGGCGAGGTCGGCGGCATGGGCGGCAATCTTGTAGGTGATGATGCCGTCCTTCACATCCGCCTTGTTGGGCAGGCCCAGGTGTTCCTTGGGCGTGACGTAACAGAGCATCGCCGTGCCGTACCAGCCGATCTGGGCGGCGCCGATGCCGGAGGTGATGTGGTCGTAGCCGGGCGCGATGTCGGTGGTCAAGGGCCCCAGCGTGTAGAACGGCGCTTCGTCGCACTGTTCCAGCTGCAGGTCCATGTTTTCCTTGATCAGCTGCATCGGCACGTGGCCCGGCCCTTCGATCATGGTCTGCACGTCGTGCTTCCAGGCGATCTGGGTCAGCTCGCCGAGCGTCTTCAGTTCGGCCAGCTGCGCCTCGTCGTTGGCGTCGTAGATCGAGCCGGGCCGCAGGCCGTCGCCGAGGCTGAAGGCGACGTCGTAGGCCTTCATGATCTCGCAGATGTCCTCGAAGCGTTCGTACAGGAACGATTCCTTGTGATGCGCGAGGCACCACTTGGCCATGATCGAGCCGCCGCGGCTGACGATGCCGGTCATGCGCTTGGCGGTCAGCGGCACGTAGCGCAGCCGCACGCCGGCGTGGATGGTGAAGTAGTCGACGCCCTGCTCGGCCTGCTCGATCAGGGTGTCGCGGAAGATTTCCCAGGTCAGCTCTTCAGCCTTGCCGTTGACCTTTTCCAGCGCCTGGTAGATCGGCACCGTGCCGATCGGCACCGGGCTGTTGCGGATGATCCATTCGCGTGTTTCATGGATGTGCTTGCCGGTCGACAGGTCCATCACGGTGTCGCCGCCCCAGCGGATCGCCCAGGTCATCTTTTCGACTTCCTCGCCGATCGACGAGGTGACCGCCGAGTTGCCGATATTGGCGTTGACCTTGACCAGGAAATTACGGCCGATGATCATCGGCTCGGATTCCGGATGGTTGATGTTGGCCGGGATGATGGCGCGCCCGCGCGCCACTTCGGCGCGCACGAATTCGGGCGTGATCTCGGCCGGGATGGCCGCGCCGAACGACTGGCCCGGATGCTGGCGTCCCATCAGCGCCGCCAGCTTGGCGCCCATCGGGCCGGATGCCTGCAGGCTGTCCAGGTATTCGCGGCGGCGCAGGTTTTCGCGGATCGCGATGAACTCCATTTCCGGCGTGACGATGCCTTGCCGCGCGTAATGCATCTGCGTGACGTTCTTGCCGGCCAAGGCGCGGCGCGGCTGGCGCTTCAGGTTGAAGCGCAGTTCGGCCAGCTTCGAGTCGTGCAGGCGCTCGACGCCGTATTGCGAGCTTGGCCCCGGCAATTCCTCGGTATCGGCGCGCTCGGCGATCCAGCCGGCGCGCAGCGGCGCCAGGCCGGAGCGGATGTCGATCCGCGCCTCCGGATCGGTATACGGGCCCGAGGTGTCGTAGACGAACAGCGGCGGGTTCGGCTCGGCGCCGAACGAGGCCGGGGTGTCGGCCTGGCGGATCTCGCGCATCGGCACCCGGATGTCGGGGCGCGATCCGGCGACATAGACCTTGCGCGAGTTCGGCAACGGCGCGACGGCGGCGGCGTCGACCGTCGCGGTAGCGGAAAGAAATTTCGGATTGGCGTTCATGGCGGCTCCTTTGCGTGCGGCATAAGAGCCAGCAAAGGAATGGAAGCGGTTCGGCGCGCCCTTGCCCGAGGGCATGGATGGATGGACGGCCTGCTGCTTCCTGGCTTCCCTTCGCTGGCATTACCCAGATCAGGTTCGGAGGGTATTTCTCACCCGGCTACGCGCCATCGGACACGCGCGCGCCAGGACCCCTAGCGTCGTGCCGCCAGTTGCGCGGCACGCGTCGATTATAGCCTTTCCCAGGGCAGACCGCCTACCGGCGTCCCTTATAATCATCGGTTTCGCCAAGACAAAAAGCCTAGCCATGGAATTAGCCAAATCCTTCGATCCCGCCGACATAGAAAAATTCTGGCGCAGCGAGTGGGAGCGGCGCGGATATTTCGGCGCCACGCTGGATGCCGGCAAGCCGGCATTCGCGATCCAGCTGCCGCCGCCGAACGTCACCGGCACGCTGCACATGGGCCATGCGTTCAACCAGACCATCATGGACGGACTGACGCGCTACCACCGGATGCGCGGCTTCAATACCGCCTGGATACCCGGCACCGACCACGCCGGCATCGCGACCCAGATCGTGGTCGAACGGCAACTCGACGCGCAAAAAATTTCGCGCCACGATCTCGGCCGCGAAAAATTCGTCGAAAAAGTGTGGGAATGGAAGGAACATTCCGGCTCGAGCATCACGGGCCAGATGCGGCGGCTGGGCGCGTCCACCGACTGGGAGCGCGAATACTTCACGATGGACCCGAAGATGTCGAAGGCGGTCACCGAAGTGTTCGTGCGGCTGTACGAGCAAGGGCTGATCTATCGCGGCAAGCGGCTGGTCAACTGGGACCCGGTGCTGGGCACCGCGGTGTCCGACCTCGAAGTGGTGTCGGAGGAAGAAGACGGCTTCATGTGGCACATCCGCTACCCGCTGGCGGATAACTCCGGTCACATCACGGTCGCCACCACGCGGCCGGAAACGATGCTGGGCGACGTCGCGGTGGCGGTCGATCCGACCGACGAGCGCTATGTGCACCTGGTCGGCAAGATGCTGAAGCTGCCGCTGTGCGACCGGGAAATTCCGGTCATCGCCGACGATTACGTCGACAAGGAATTCGGCACCGGCTGCGTCAAGATCACACCGGCGCACGACTTCAACGACTATGCGGTCGGCCAGCGCCACGGCCTGCCGCAGATTTCGATCCTGACGCTGGACGCGAAGATCAACGAGCACGCACCGGCCGCCTATCGCGGCTTGGACCGCTACGAGGCGCGCAAGCGGATCGTCGCCGACCTCGACGCCCAGGGCCTCTTGGAAGCGACCAAGCCGCACAAGCTGATGGTGCCGCGCGGCGACCGCACCAACGCGGTGATCGAGCCGATGCTGACCGACCAGTGGTTCGTGGCGATGAGCAAACCCGCGCCGGAAGGCACCTACTTCCCCGGCCAGTCGATCGCCGAGGTGGCCCTGAAAAAGGTCGCCGACGGCGAGATCAAATTCATCCCGGAAAACTGGACCAGCACCTACAACCAG
Source organism: Burkholderiaceae bacterium (assembly GCA_049672545.1). Taxonomy (GTDB): domain Bacteria; phylum Pseudomonadota; class Gammaproteobacteria; order Burkholderiales; family Burkholderiaceae_D; genus DATJCV01. The sequence continues at coordinate 5,915 of JBATWJ010000138.1, read as the reverse complement.
TGGCTGAACAACATCCAGGACTGGTGCATCTCGCGCCAGCTGTGGTGGGGCCACCAGATTCCGGCCTGGTACGACGACGACGGCAATATCTACGTCGCGCGCAGCGAGGAAGAAGCGCAGGCGCAGGCCGGCGGCCGCGCCATCCGGCGCGACGCCGACGTGCTCGACACCTGGTTCTCGTCGGCGCTGGTGCCGTTCTCGACGCTCGGCTGGCCGGAACAGACGCCGGAATACGAACTGTTCCTGCCGTCGTCGGTGCTGGTGACCGGCTTTGACATCATCTTCTTCTGGGTGGCGCGGATGGTGATGATGACCACCCACTTCACCGGCCGCGTGCCGTTCAAGACCGTCTACGTGCACGGGCTGGTGCGCGACGCTTCCGGCCAGAAGATGTCGAAATCGAAGGGCAACACGCTCGACCCGATCGACCTGATCGACGGCATCGATGTCGAATCGCTGGTGCAGAAGCGCACCGCCGGCCTGATGAATCCGAAGCAGGCGGAAGCGATCGCCAAGGCGACCCGCAAGGACTACGGCGCCGGCATCCCGGCCTTCGGCACCGATGCGCTGCGCTTCACGATGGCGTCCTACGCCTCGCTCGGGCGCAACATCAACTTCGACCTGAACCGCTGCGAGGGCTACCGCAACTTCTGCAACAAGCTGTGGAACGCGACCCGCTTCGTGCTGATGAATACCGAGGGCCAGGATTGCGGCGTCAAGCCCGGCCCGTGCGCACCGGGCGATTGCGCGCCGGACGGCTATACCGACTTTTCGCAGGCCGACCGCTGGATCGTCTCGCTGTTGCAGCGCACCGAGGCCGAGGTCGAAAAGGGCTACGCCGACTACCGCTTCGACAACATCGCGCAGGCGATCTACAAGTTCGTCTGGGACGAATACTGCGACTGGTACCTGGAAGTCGCCAAGGTGCAGATCCAGACCGACAGCCAGGCGCAGCAGCGTGCGACGCGACGGACGCTGCTGCGCGTGCTGGAAACCATCCTGCGGCTGGCGCACCCGATCATTCCATTCATCACCGAGCAGCTGTGGCAGACGGTCGCGCCGCTGGCCGGACGCGAACTGGCGGCCGGCGGCGACAGCATCATGCTGCAAGCCTATCCGGTGCCGCAGCCGCAAAAGATCGACGAGCAGGCCGAAGCCTGGATGGCGCAGCTGAAAGCGCTGACCGACGCCTGCCGTAACCTGCGCGGCGAAATGCAGCTGTCGCCGGCGCAGCGCGTGCCGCTAGCGATGCAGGCGGCCGATACCGATGGCCAGGCGCGGCTGCGCTCGTTCGCGCCGTACCTGCAGGCGCTGGCCAAGCTGTCCGAGGTGCAGGTGGCCGACGCGCTGCCGGAATCGAAGGCGCCGGTGTCGGTGGTCGGCGAAGTGCGGCTGATGCTGAAGGTCGAGATCGACGTCGGCGCCGAGCGCGAGCGCATCGGCAAGGAGATCGCCCGATTGCAGGGCGAGATCGCCAAGGCCGAAGCCAAGCTCGGCAACGACAGCTTCGTCGCCCGCGCGCCGGCGCAGGTGGTGGCGCAGGAAAAGGAACGGTTGGCGAATTTCTCGGCGACGCTGGAAAAGCTGCGCGAGCAGTTTGCTAAACTGTCCGCGCCGTAACGCGTTCGATCCCGCCATCCGATCCCAGGAGGAGACCATGAAGAAAAATCTGTTGCTGGCCGCCGCTCTGGCGCTGGCGCTACCGTTCGCCGGCGCCCAGGAAAAATCGCCGGCCGGACTGTGGAAGACCATCGACGACCACACCGGCAAGCCGAAGGCGCTGGTGCGCATTGCCGAAGCCGGCGGCGAATACAGCGGCAAGATCGAAAAGCTGTTCCGCGCCCCCGATGAAGACCCGAACCCGAAGTGCGACAAGTGCCCGGACGCCCGTCGCGACCAGCCGATCGTCGGCATGACGATCCTGTCCGGCATGAAGCGCGACCAGAGCAATCCGGCCGAATACAGCGGCGGCCAGATCCTCGATCCGAACGAGGGCAAGATCTACAAGAGCAAGATGGAACTGGCCGACGGCGGCGCCAAGCTGAATGTGCGCGGTTATATCGGCATGCCGCTGCTGGGGCGCACGCAGACCTGGGTGCGTGCCGATTGATTGCGGCCGTGGCGGTCGGGGCGACCACATACTCCCCATGATGGCCGCCTGATCCGGACGCCGGACGGGCGAAATTTCCCTATACTCCCCGCTATGGGAGCGTGAAAGACGCTGGGGTCGGGCTTGCGCCGGAACGACGGTGATAGGGCAGGCGGCTTGCCGCCGGTGCCAGCTGGCGGACCACGATGGTTTCCTGCTTCTTTTCCGCCTCTTTCACGCCACTCTCACACTTCTCTCCCCTGCATTTCCCCCCTCTCCCGCATCCCTACCCCATCGTTCCGGCATGCTTCAAGCCGGAACCCAGCGTCGTTCGTTTCAGATGGACGATGGGCGCACCGTTCCCGGATTGACGAAAGACGCTGGGTTCCGGCTTGCGCCGGAACGGCGGTGATGTGAGCAAACGATTTGGTGGGCGGGCAGCGCCGGATGCAAGCGCGAGGCGAGGCAGCGCCCCGCGCCGCTCAGACGAACGACAGCGTCAGCCCCGGCAGCGTGACGCCGGAAAAGGCGGTGACCCAGGTCTGGCCGGGCGCGACCGGGTAGGCGTCGGTCCAGGTGCCGGTGGTGACGATTTCGCCGGCCGCCAGCGGCGCGAACTGCGGCTGTTCCTGCAGCAGCTGGTGCAGGTGCCACAGCGCCTTGACCGGGCTGTCCAGCACGTCGCTGCCGAAGCCGGCGGCCTGCAGCGTGTCGTCGCAGGAAATCGAGACGCTGGCATCGGCCAGCACTTCGCACAGCTTGCGGCGGCCGGCCGGCTTCAGTTCCTGCGGCTCGCCGATGATCAAGGCGCCGTGCAGGCCGAAGGCGGCGACGGCGTCGGCCGCCTCGAACTTCCAGTCGGGAAACGGGCTGACGACGATTTCCAGCCCGTGCGCCATCCATTCGATGCAGCCGGCCAGCGCCTCGACCGACATGCCGGGCGCCGGCGTCTTGCCGAACCGGAACACGACTTCCGGCTCGATGCGCGGCTGCTGGGCGCCGGCCAGGCTCTGGATGCCGTGGTTGTCGCGCGCGTAGCGCACCGTCGATTCGTACACCGGGCCCCAGATCGGCGCCTTGATCGGCTCCGCCACGCCGTAGCGCGACCAGATGGTGCGGTTGGTGAAGCCGATCTTGCGCCCGACCGGCACGTCGCCCTGGGCGATGCGGATGTCGAGTATGCGTTTGCTCACTTCGTAGGCATCGGCCAGCGTCAGCGGCTCCTCGGCCGACAGCGGTGCGATCAGGTGGGAATCGGCCCGCGCATCGAGCAGGCGATGCGCATAACGATTGGCCTGGGTGGACATGAGCATGAAGGCTTGGACCGGCGAAAAAGTAAAGGTTACGGCATTGTCCGTGACGATTAAATTTTGCACAAGAGGCAGTCGGAGCAATTGTTTTTAGCTAACACACGCGATTTCGGACGTCGCTTCAGGTGTCCTTCGAGGCGTCTCCTTCCAGCCAGGGATCGGCTTCCGGATGCGGGAACTGGGCGCTCATGAAATCGGTGAAGCTGCGCACCTTGGCCGCCAGCAGGTGGCGGCTCGGATAGACCATCGTGACCGGCACCGTGCCCAACTGGTAAGCCGGCAGCAGCCGCACCAGCGCGCCGGAAGACAGGTCGTTGCCCATCACGAACGACGAGCGGATCACGATCCCCATGCCGGCCAGCGCGCACTGGCGCAGCAGATCGCCATTGTTGGACACCATGCGGCTAGTGATCGGGATGTCGACGCGGCCCTGGGGGCCGTTGATCCACCAGCGATGGCGCAATTGCTCGTAGTCGAAGTTCAGGCATTGATGGCGTGAAATGTCTTCCGGCTTTTGCGGCAGGCCATGCTGCTCGATATACGACGGCGCCGCGCACAGCGTGATTTCGGACGAGGCCAGCTTGCGCGCGATCATGCTGGCGTCGAACTTCTGCAGCGCGACGAAGATGCCGACGTCGAAGCCCTCCTCCACCAGGTCGACGCTACGGTCCGACAGCGTGACCTCGAGCGTGACGTCCGGATAGGCGGCGGCGTAACGCGGCAACAGCTTGCCCAGCTGCACCTGGCCGAAGCCGAGGTGCGAATAGATGCGCAGCGTGCCGGTGGTGCGGGTGGCGTTGGACGAGGCGATCGCCTCCGCCTCGTCGATCTCGGCCAGGATGCGGCGCACCCGCTGCAGGTAGGCATGGCCGGTTTCGGTCAGCGACTGGCGGCGCGTGGTGCGGTTCAACAGCCGCGTGCCGAGATGGCTTTCGAGGTCGGCGATGTGGCGCGTCACCACCGCGTTCGACAGTTGCAGCGCCTGGGCGGCGCCGGCGAAGCTGCCCTGCTCCACCACTTTCACCAATACCCGCATCGATTGCAAGCGGTCCATTGCCTTCCCCCAATTATTCCGAAAACAGAAATAGTCCATTGCCAGTATCCATATTTATCTCATCAAGAGCAATAACTACACTGTGCTTCATCGATGAGCACACCAGCGTGCGACTCACCGACCCGGGATCCGGCGGCAGCAGCAAGCCGCCGGCTCCGAGTCCACCGTTACATCTTTTGGAGAACGACAATGAATGCCAAGAAATTGATCGCCGCCGCCGCCGTGTTCGCCGCCTCGGCCAGCGCCTTTGCCCAACAGGCCGAATTCGTCGCGCCGGACGCCGACTTCGCGCCGGCCAAGACCCGCGCCGAAGTGGTGGCCGAACTGAACCAGGCCTACCACGAAGGCACGCTGGCGACCCAGCAGCGCGACGGCGCCGACACCACCCGGTACGCCAGCAGCCGCAGCCGCGACGACGTGCGCCAGGAAGCCCTAGCCGCCAACCGCAGCCGCTTCGGCAAGGCCGGTTCCTGAGCGTCCGACGCCATCCCGGCTGCCGCCCGAGCGGGCCGGCAGCCGCCGACACCACCCGATTGAAGTTTTCGCCATTGGAGAATTGACATGAACGCCAAACAAATGATCATCGCCGCCGCCGTGTTCGCCGCCTCGGCCAGCGCCTTCGCCCAGCAGACCGAATTCGTCGCGCCGGACGCCGGTTTCGTCTCGACCAAGTCGCGCGCCGAAGTCGTCGCCGAACGGAACCAGGCCTACGGCCAGGGCATGCTTGCGACCCAGCAGCGCGACGGCGCCGACGCGATCCGGTTCGCCGGGACCAAGAGCCGCGCCGACGTGGTCGCGGACCTGAACCAGGCCTATCGCGACGGCGCGTTGGTATCTCAGCGGCACGACGGCGAGCAGGCGATCCAGTTCGCCGGCACCCGGAGCCGCGACGAAGTGCGCCAGGAAGCACTGGCATCGACCCAGGAACGTTTCGGCAAGAGCGGTTCCTGATCGGCGGCCGGCCGCCTTTCCCTGCTGCCCGACGGCGGCACCAATGCACACCCCCGCTCGTGCGGGGGTTTTGTTTTGCCCGGGGCGTTACCGAAGCAGGATGATTACCGGGAGTATAGAGATAAGATCACCGGTTGGCACCCGGCATAGAACAGTATGCCGGGGAGTATATAGCGACGATTATTCCGGCCACAGCTCGCCGCTGCCGCCGCTGCGCGGCGCCGCCAGGCCGAAATGCGCATAGGCGGCGGCGGTGGCGATGCGCCCGCGCGGCGTGCGCTGCAGGTAGCCCTGCTGGATCAGGTAGGGTTCCAGCACGTCCTCGATGGTGTCGCGCTCCTCGCCGATCGCCGCCGCCAGGTTGTCGAGCCCGACCGGGCCGCCGTTGAATTTTTGCAGCACCGCTTCCAGCAGCTTGCGGTCCATCACGTCGAAGCCGACCGCGTCCACGTCCAGCATCGCCAGCGCCGCCTCGGCGTTGACGCGGGTGATGCGGCCGCCGCCCTTGACC
>JBATWJ010000137.1:0-5836 GCA_049672545.1 Burkholderiaceae bacterium | reverse complement strand
CAAGCGGCGGCACTGCCACAACTGGCGCAGCGCGCGGCTTCCGGCGCCGCCGGCGTGCTGACGCTGTCCTTCGTCTCGACCGCCGACTACAGCGTGCTGCCGGCGCTGCTGCGCGAATTCCGCGAAGCCTGGCCGCAGGTGCAGATCGAACTGCGCGAGGCGACCTCCGACGTCCAGCTGGAAGACCTGGCGCAGCAGCGCATCGACGCCGGCCTCCTGATCCCGCCGTTGCCGGAGCGCGTGCGCGCCGAGCTGGATTACCTGCCGATCCTGCAGGAGCCGCTGCTGCTGGCGGCGCCGAAAAGCATGAGGCTGCGCGCGCACGAGCCGGTCGCGCTGCGCGCGCTGGCCGACGCGCCGCTGATCATTTTCCCGCGCCGCATCGCGCCGGCGCTGCACGATATGATCCTGGCCTGCTTCCATGCCGCCGGGCTGGCGCCGCGCATCGGCCAGGAAGCGATCCAGATGCAGACCATCGTCGGTCTGGTGGCGGCCGGTATGGGCATTGCACTTGTGCCACAATCGGTGTCCAACCTGCGGCGCGCCGGCGTCGCCTACCACGCGCTGGCGGAGCCGGCGCCGCTGGTCGAGACCGGCCTCGCCTGGCGCCGCGACAACCGGCAGCCAGTACTGGCCGCCTTCCTGCAACTGCTGCGAAAGAAGCGATAAATGCTGATCCATCCGATGCCCGACCCGATCGCCTTTTCCATCGGCCCCTTGGCCGTGCGCTGGTATGGCCTGATGTACCTGCTGGCCTTCATCCAGTTCATCGCGCTCGGCCGGCTGCGCATCCGCCAGCCGCACGTCGCCGCCGCCGGCTGGAAGAAGGAAGACCTGGACGACATGCTGTTCTATGGCGTGTTGGGCGTGGTGATCGGCGGCCGGCTGGGCGAGGTGCTGTTCTACCATCCGGTGTTCTACTTCAGCCATCCGCTGGAAATCTTCGCCGTCTGGAAGGGCGGCATGTCGTTCCACGGCGGCTTTTTGGGCGTGCTGATCGCGATGGCGTTCTGGGCCAAAAAGCGCGGCCGCCGGCTAATGGAAGTGATGGATTTCATCGCGCCGATGGTGCCGCTCGGCTATGCGTTCGGGCGGCTCGGCAACTTCATCAACGCCGAACTGCCGGGACGCGTGGCCGACGCCGCACTGCCATGGGCGATGATCTGGCCCAACGTCGACAGCCTGCCGCGCCATCCGTCGCCGATCTACCAGGCGCTGGTCGACGGCGTGCTGCTGTTCATCGTGCTGTGGCTGTATGCGAAAAAGCCGCGCCCATATATGGCGGTGTCGGGCGTCTTTGCGCTCGGCTACGGCTGCGCGCGCTTCTTCACCGAATACTTCCGCATGCCGGATTACGTGGTCAGCTTCGGCGGCATCACGATCTCGGCCGGCCAGATGCTATCGCTGCCGATGATCGCGCTCGGCATCGTGCTGCTGGTGGTCGCCTATCGGCGCGCGGTGCCGCAGCCGGCGGCGCGCCGCTGAATTTTCCACGTCCTCGTTTTCCCGCATGAACGCCAACCTGTACGCCCTGCTCGAAGCCGGCTTTCCGGACGACCGCGACGCCTGCTGCATCGAAACCCACGATGGCCATTACTACAGCTGGCGCGATCTCGAACGCGCCACCGCCCGCATCGCCAACCTGCTGGCCAGCCTGGAGCTGCCGCCCGGCGCGCGCATCGCGGCGCAGGTCGAAAAATCGCCGGAAGCGCTGTTCCTGTACCTGGCAACGCTGCGCGCCGGCTACGTCTACCTGCCGCTGAACACCGCCTACCGCGCCAGCGAGCTGCAGTATTTCATCGGCGACGCCGAGCCGGCGGTGGTGGTCTGCACTCCGCAGAATTTCGGTCCGGTCGCGCACATCGCCTTCCCGGCCGGCGCGCGCCACGTGTTCACGCTGGATGTGCCGCGCGACGGCCGCAATTCCGGCTCGCTCTTGGCGCGCGCCGCCCATCAGCCGGATCATTTCGACACGGTGGCGCGCGGCGCCGACGACCTGGCGGCAATTCTGTACACCTCCGGCACCACCGGCCGCAGCAAGGGCGCGATGCTCTCGCACGGCAACCTGGCGGCCAACGCGCTGGTGCTGCGCGACTACTGGCGCTGGCAACCGGGCGACGTGCTGCTGCACGCGCTGCCGCTGTTTCACGTGCACGGGCTGTTCGTCGCGTCGCACGGCGCTTTACTGAACGGCAGCAAGATGATCTTCCTGCCGAAGTTCGACGCCGCCGACGTGGTCGCGCGGCTGCCGCGCGCCAGCGTGTTCATGGGCGTGCCGACCTACTACGTGCGGCTATTGGCGGACGAAGCGTTCACGCGCGCGGTCTGCGCCAGCATCCGGCTGTTCATTTCCGGCTCGGCACCGCTGCTCGCCAATACCTTCGACGCCTTCCGCGAACGCACCGGCCAGACGATCCTGGAGCGCTACGGCATGAGCGAAACCAACATGCTGACCTCGAACCCGTACGACGGCCCGCGTATCGGCGGCACCGTCGGGCTGCCGCTGCCGGGCGTGTCGGTGCGCGTGGTCGACGCCGACGGTGCACCGTGCCCGCCGGGCCAACCCGGCGCGATCCAGGTCAAGGGGCCGAACGTGTTTTCCGGCTACTGGCGCATGCCGGAAAAGACCGCCGAGGAATTCACCGCCGACGGCTATTTCAAGACCGGCGACGTCGGCCAGTGGAACGACGATGGCTATCTGTCGATCGTCGGCCGCAGCAAGGACCTGATCATCTCCGGCGGCTACAACGTCTACCCGAAGGAAATCGAACTGGCACTCGATACGCTGCCCGGCGTGCAGGAATCGGCGGTGATCGGCCTGCCGCACGCCGACTACGGCGAGGCGGTCGCGGCGGTAGTGATCCCGCGCGCCGGCGCGCAGCTGGAAGCGGCGCAGATCATCGGCGCGCTGAAAGAAAAGGTGGCTGGTTACAAGGTGCCGAAGCAGGTATTTTTCGAGGAACAGCTGCCGCGCAACGCGATGGGCAAGGTGCAGAAGAACCTGCTGCGCGAGCGCTACGGCAAGGCCTGACGCTGGCGACGGAACCCCGCCGGGCGTGCCGGCGCCCCATATACTCCCACGCACCCACCTCTATCTCGGGCGTCGGCAGGTCGTTTTCTGAACATACTCCCATCCATTTCGGGAATGTCAGCGCCCGAACGCCTTCCACAGCATGTAGCCGGCCAGCGCATACAGCATCACCGAAAAGATCTTGCGCAGCGCCGGCACCGGCAAGCGGTGCGCGGTGCGCGCACCGAGCGGCGCGGTGGAGACGCTGGCCAGCGAAATCACCAGCAGTGCCGGCAGATAGATGAAGCCGAGCGAGCCGGGCGGCAAATCCGGCGTGCTGCTGCCGTAATAGATATTCGACAGCGTGCCGGCCAGCGCGATCGGAAAGCCGAGTGCGGCTGAAGTCGCCACCGCCTGGTGGATCTTGACGTTGCACCAGGTCATGAACGGCACCGAAATGAAACCGCCGCCGGCGCCGACCAGCCCCGACAGCACGCCGATGGTGCCGCCGGCGGCCAGCATGCCGCCGCGCCCCGGCAGTTCGCGCACCGCCGATGGCTTTTTCCCGGCCAGCATTTGCGTCGCCGACACCAGCACGAACACGCCGAAAAAGCCGGCCAGCAGCGCCGAATTCATCTGCTTGCCGATCCACGGCCCGATCCACGAACCGATCAATATCCCCGGCGCCAGCAGCGCGACGATCCGCCACTGCACCGCGCCGCGCTTGTGGTGCGCCCGCACCGACGATACCGAGGTGAACATGATCGTCGCCAGCGAGGTCGCGATCGCCATGTGCACCACCAGATGTTCGGGAAAATGGTGCAGCGTCAGCACCAGCGTGATGAACGGCACCAGCAGCATGCCGCCGCCGATGCCGAGCAGGCCGGCGGCAAAGCCGGTCATCGAACCCAGCGCCAGCAGCGCGACGATCAAGCCCACGGTCATGGTTGTCCTTTAGGATCAGGCCTCGACCGCCAGCCGGCCGGTGATGAAATCCCATTCCGGCGGCGTCACCGGCGTGATCGACAGCCGATTGCCGCGCCGGAGCACGGCCATGTCGGCCAGCGCGTCGTGCGCGCGCAATTGCGGCAGCCCGATCAGGCGGATTTTCTTCAGGCCGCGCACGTCGACCTGCAGCCAGCGCGGCTGCTCGCGTGTGGCCTTCGGATCGAAATATTTGCCGGCGGCGTCGAACTGGGTCGGATCGGGATAGGCTGCGCTCGCCACTTCGGCGAGGCCGGCGATGCCCGGCTCGGCGCAGCTGGAATGGTAGAACAGCACGCCGTCGCCGATTCGCATCGCGTCGCGCATGAAATTGCGCGCCTGGTAGTTGCGCACGCCGAACCAGCCGATGGTGCGCGCCGGGGCGGCCAGCAGGTCGTCGATGCCGACTTCATCGGGTTCCGATTTCATCAACCAATAGCGCATGGTCCGCTCCAGGCGAAAAGTTGGGCACAAAAAAAGCGGCTGCATCAAAAAATGCAGCCGCCGCAATTCCAGTCCCCGCCAGTGCCGCTTTGCCGGCATCCCGAACCAGAACGGTTCAAGGTGGTCGCAGGCAGTTCAATTTCGGGTTCGTCGGACTAGCGACGCGCACGCCCATCAAACAATGTCCGTGACCGATGCATGTAAATGGTTCAAGGAATATATGGCAATGGCGAACACGGCAGGGACATTCAGTCTACCCTATTCGCGCCGCATGTGAAACCGTTTGCGGGCTTGCCGGGCCGGATAATCGGCGCCTTTCGCCGTGCGGATTGGCAGCTTGCCAATTGCGCGCGCGGCGCGCGTCAGAACAGGTTTTCCTGCGGCGCCAGCGCCTGATCGAGCACCGTATGCATCGCGGAAATTTTCTGCTTGACCTCGGCCATCGTCAGCTCCGACAGCGGGCCGCTCGGCGACTTCAGCGCCAGCAGTTCGGCAGCGATGCCGAGCGCGGCCATCACCGCGATGCGGTCGTTGCCCTTCAGCTTGCCGGCATCGCGGATCGCGCACATCTTGTCGTCGAGATAAGCGACCGCCTGCCGCAGCGCGTCCTGCTCGCCGTCGCGGCATGCCAGCTTGTAGGCCTGCCCCATGATGGACACATCGAGCTGGATCATGCGAGCTCCCGCGTCGCCGTTTCGGCCGGGATCGACGCCAGCAGCGCCGACAGCCGCTGCTGCGCCTGCTCGATGCGCGCGGCGAGGTCGGCATTGTCAGCCGCCAGCGCCGTCGCCTGTAGCCGCAATTCGGAATTTTCGCGGCGCAGCGCCTGCGCCAGCGCCGCCAGTTGCGCGACCTTTTCAGCCAGTTGATCGAAGTCGGAAATCATCCCAGAACTATAGTAGCCGCGACGAACAGGCGTCAACCGCTTCCGCATTTTCGCGCGCGCCGATTTTGCAAATTCAGTTGTGCAAAAAGAATACTCACCATAAAATAAACGGATTGGGGCGGTAGCTCAGCTGGGAGAGCGTCGCGTTCGCAATGCGAAGGTCGGGAGTTCGATCCTCCTCCGCTCCACCAGGATCAAGGACCCCGGAAGCCGATGCTTCCGGGGTTTTTCTTTTTGTCCGCTCGACGCACACTTGCGTTCTCTATGACGGGACCGGTGCGCTTTACTGCGCCGCTCACCACCCGCCGTTCCGGCATTTTTCGAAAAGCTGTCAACCGGCGATCACGAGCCTTCGTTACTGCAGGTGATTCATCCGAATCGCCACTCAACTTCTCTCGAAGGACACTTATGAAATCCCTGCTCGCCGCCCTGATCGCCGGTCTGTTCGCCGTCTCCGCCTTCGCTGCCGATCCGGCCGCGCCGGCCGCCGACACCGCGCCTGCCGCCAACGC
>JBATWJ010000136.1:0-4484 GCA_049672545.1 Burkholderiaceae bacterium | reverse complement strand
ACCCTGACGTCGCGGCGGTCGAGTTGCTGAATCTTTTGCGGCCGACGGTGGCGATGGCACGCTATGTGACCTTCGCCGCGCTGGCGCTGCACCGCTACCCGGAATGCCGGCAGCGGCTGCAGGCCGGGGACGACGACTATCTGCAGTGGTTCGTGCAGGAAGTGCGCCGCTTCTATCCGTTCTTCCCGGCGGTCGGTGGCCGCGCGCGCGTCGCCTTCGACTGGCGCGGCGCGCGCATCGCCGCCGGTACCTGGGTGGTGCTGGACCTGTACGGCACCAATCACGATCGACGCATCTGGGGCGATCCGCAGGTGTTCCGGCCGGAACGATTTTCCGGCTGGGACGGCAGCGCCTTCAACTTCATTCCGCAGGGCGGCGGCGAGTTCGACCTCGAGCAGCGCTGCGCCGGCGAATGGCTGACGATCCGGCTGCTGAAGACGGCGGTGCAGCTGCTGACGCAGGCGATGGATTACGACGTGCCGCAGCAGGATTTGCGCATCGATCTGGCGCGCATGCCGGCGCTGCCGCGCAGCGGCTTCGTGATCCGCCGCGTGCGTCGCAGTCCCGAAACCCAGCAATGGCTGTCGCAACTGCGGCAACAGGCCGCAGCCGCCTGCGGCAAGCCGAATTCGGCTTCCGAGAACGGCGCCTGAAGCCGCTGCCGCGCTACCGCCGCCAGGCTGTGGGAAGACAAGCGGAAATGCTCTGGAAGGATAGGAGTATATGTAAATTTATTAATTTACATGCGCGGTACAGGATGTATTTGAAGGGAGTATATGGAAAGGCAGGCTGTCGCCGCGCCCGCGGTGCCCGAGCTTTTCCGCACTGCGCCGTCCGGCGCGTGGTTCGGTACCCGTGAACCGAGCACGCCGCGCGGTTTCGAAACCCGATCGACACAAGGAAAGTTCGCGCCATGAAAATTCCGATGCTCGTAGCGCTGCTGGTGATTGCGATGCTGGCCGGCTTCGGCCTGATTTTCCTCGTGCTGTAGTCGTGCCGGCGGCGGCGGCGCGCCTGTCGCCGGCCGCCGCTTCTTCCCCTATTTGTTGCCTTGCCGGGCGCCGCCCTGCGGCTTGTCCACGTCGGGCGCTGGCGCCGGGCTTGGAATGTTGCTGCCGGGGTCGATCAGCTGGGCGTCGCTGACGTCCTGGCCGGAAGGGTCGATCGCCTTGCCGATCTTTTCCAGCAAGCCTTCATCCTTCTGCGGTTTCGGATTCTTGTCGTCAGTGTCGGCGCGCTGACCGGTAGTGCCGGTATCGTCTTTAGGACCGTTCATGCCTGCCTCCAAATTCAGTGCGACCGGCGAGCCGTTGCTATGTTCCGGTGGCGCGCCGTGCCGTTACAGGCCGGCTGGGTAGGTTTCCGGCGCTTCGTGGCTGCGCCAGTGGCTGCCGTATTCGAGCGGCTCCAGCGCACGGGTTTCGTCGAAGTGCAGGATGGCGTCGAACTGCTGCGGCAGCCGGGCGTAGAAATAGTGGCTCTGGCGCTCGGTCCGCGGCCGGTAGATGACGCCGATCGCCCGTTCCAGCCGGCCTTCGGCCAGTATTTGCGTCGCCGGATTGCGGGCCCGCAACGGCAGGTAGAACGCGCGCATGCCGACCTGATGGAACAGTTCCTCGTAGCTGTCCGGCAAGGCCGGCCGCACTGGTTTGTGTTCGGCCGGCGCATCCCAGTCGGACGCCGCGGTAACCGTGCCGTGGTGCGTGGTGAAGCCGATCAGCCGGGTCTGTTCGCCCCAGGTTTCGCGCGCCAGCTGACCGACCGTCCATTCGCCCTGTTCGCCGACCTCGGTGGCGCGGGCGTCGCCGACGTGGGAGTTGTGTTCCCAGACTACAATCTTCGCCGGCTGCCCACCGCTGCGCGTCAGATGCTCTTCCAGCGCCTGCAGCGTGTCGGCCATGTGGCGGTCGCGCAGATTCCAGGACGACACGCGGCCATGGAACATGGTGCGGTAATACCGTTCGGCGCTGGCCACCAGCCGCGCGTTCTGCTCGATGTAGAAGCGCGCATTCGGATCGTCTCCTTCGGTGCCGGCGCGCTCGGCGGTGCGCGCCTGCAGATCGCGCAACTGCGCCACCACCGCTTCCTCGCAGGATGCCGACAGGTCGAACGCCGCCACGTAGCCGTAGCGCTGGCTGTCCTCGCCGAAATGGTCGAAACAGGCGTAGCGTTCGCGCGCGCGGCGGCCGGCTTCGGGGTCGGTGCGATCCAGATAGCGCAGCACTTCGTCGATCGACGTGAACAGGCTGTACAGGTCCAGCCCGTAGAAGCCGGCCGCCGCTGCAGGCGGCAGCGCCGCGTTGCGGCCGCGCAGCCATTCGACAAACTCGACCACTTCGGTGTTGCGCCACATCCAGGCCGGAAAGCGCCGGAAACCGGCCAGCGCCTGGCGCGCGTCGGCATCGCCATGCTCGCCGCGCACGTAGCGGTTGACGCGCCAGGCGTCCGGCCAGTCGGCTTCCACCGCCACCGCCGTGAAGCCCTTTTCGGTGATCAGGCGCTGTGTGATGCGTGCCCGCTCGCGGTAGAACTCGTGGCTGCCGTGACTGGCTTCGCCCAGCAGCACGAAGCGGGCGTCGCCGATCAGATCCAGCAGCAAATCGTAGTCGCCGGCGCCGCCCTTCAACAGGTGCGCGCAGGAAGCGATAGCGATGCTGGCCGGAGAATTGGTGGAGGTGCGCATCAGCCTGGCCTTTCGTCGGGTGGCGGTGCCGGCCGGCCGCTGGCGGACGCGGCCTGTTGCAGCAGGCGCACGACTTCGTCGTCGGACGTCTGGTCGAAGTGGCGGTACCAGAGGCTGACCGCCTGGAACGGTTCGGGCGTGGCGAGGCAGACCAGCTCGTCGACCTGCGTCGCCAGCGCTTCGCAGGCCTCGGTGGCCGCCACCGGTACCGCGGCGACGATGCGGGCCGGCTGGGCCTGGCGCAGCACCTGCACCGCCGCCTGCATGGTGGCGCCGGTTGCCAGGCCGTCGTCGACCACGATCACGCAGCGCCCGCGCAGCGGCAACGGCGGCCCGGGGCGGTACAGCTGGCGGCGGCGCTCGATTTCCTGCAGTGCGCGCCGCTGCGCCGCTTCCACCGTCTCCGAGTCGATCCGCAACTGCTGCAGCACTTCGTGCTGCAGCACGCACAGGCCGCCGGCGGCGATCGCACCCATCGCATATTCCTCGTGGCCGGGTACACCGAGCTTGCGCACGATCAGCACGTCGAGCGGCGCGCCCAGCGCCTGCGCGACGCAGAATCCGACCGGCACGCCACCGCGCGGCAGCGCCAGGACCACCACGTCGGCGCGGCCGGCATAGCCGGTCAGCCGCTGCGCCAGCAGGTGGCCGGCCTGCCGGCGATCCTGGAAAATTTGCGGGGTATCCATGTCGGACGGGAAGAGGTTGCGCGCGGTACACCGCCGGGACGGTACGCGCCTTGCCGGTTCGACCATGCCGGCGGCGAAAAGATCGGGCGGGAATGCCTGGGAAGGCACGGCAGGCAGCGGGCAACAAAAAAGCCCGCGGGCGCGGGCTTTGGGAGGGAGCGAAAAGCGCGGTTTACGCCAGGTTCTGGTTGACGAAATCCCAGTTGACCAGGTTCCAGAACGCCTCGACGTACTTCGGCCGTGCATTGCGGTAGTCGATGTAGTATGCGTGCTCCCAGACGTCGCAGGTCATCAGCGGCTTGTCGCCGCCGGTCATCGGGTTGCCGGCGTTGGAAGTGTTGGCGATGTCGACCGAGCCGTCGGTCTTCTGCACCAGCCAGGTCCAGCCGGAACCGAAGTTGGTGGCGCCGGCCTTGGAAAATGCTTCCTTGAACTGCTCGAACGAACCCCACTTGGCGTTGATCTTGTCAGCCACCGCGCCGGTCGGGGCGCCGCCGCCGTTCGGCTTCATGCAGTTCCAGTAGAAGGTGTGGTTCCATACCTGGGCGCCGTTGTTGAAGATGCCGCCGCTGGATTTCTTGACGATCTCTTCCAGCGAGGCGTTTTCGAATTCGGTACCCTTGATCAGATTGTTCAGATTGGTCACATAGGCCTGGTGATGCTTGCCGTAGTGGTATTCCAGTGTTTCCTTCGAAATGTGCGGAGCCAGCGCATCCATCGCGTAGGGCAGGGGAGGAAGGGTGTGTTCCATGACGTATCCTTTCTTTGGTTCGGCGGAATTATTCTTTTGGCAAACGCCCATTGTAAGACGGAAGCCGATCGGCTGCAGCGGCTTGCGGATGGAACGGCACATGCGTCTGACGAAGGAGCGGTGGCGCCACCGGCAGCGATCACGCTCGATTCTAGGAAGCGCCGGCCGAAGCCGTTTGCGCGGCGTCAGCAGGCGCTCATTCGAGCGTCGGCTGCACCGACGCCACGCCGACCTCGGCGCTGCCCTCGGCGACCCGTACCGTCAGCAGCGTGCGCGGCCGGATGTCCTGCGGGCGCCGGATCACGCGGCCGTCGGCGTCGCTGACGATCGCGTAGCCGCGCTCCAGCGTGCGCTGCGGATT
>JBATWJ010000135.1:0-8248 GCA_049672545.1 Burkholderiaceae bacterium | reverse complement strand
GGCCAACACGGGATCGTCGGCGCCGGCCCGCTCAGTGCAAACCGATACCGACGATGCCGGCTTCGAGCGCCTGACGCATCCGTCGCGCATCCTGTTCCCGGACGGCGGCATCACCAAGCTCGACCTGGCCCGCTACTACCGCGACATCGCGCCGTGGATCCTGCCGCATCTGGCCGGCCGGCCGTTGACGCTGGTGCGCTGCCCGCAAGGCCAGGGCCGGCAATGCTTCTTTCAGCGCCATGCCGGCGCCACCACCGCCGGCATCGACACGGTCGCGATTCCCGGCAGCGACGGCGAAGCGCCGTACATGGTGGCCAATTCGGAAGCGGCACTGATCGCGCTGGTGCAACTGGGCGTGCTGGAGCTGCATACCTGGGGCGCGCGCGAAGGCCGGCTGGACAAGCCGGACCGCATCATCTTCGACCTCGATCCGGCGCCCGGCCTGGAATGGATGCGGGTGATCGAGGCGGCGCAACTGCTGCGGGCACTGCTGGAGGAACTGGGCCTGGTGAGTTTCGTCAAGACCACCGGTGGCAAAGGCCTGCACGTGGTGATTCCGTTGCAGCCGAAAAAACCATGGGCCGAGATCAAGGATTTCTCGCGCGCGGTGGCCGAGCACCTGGCCGCAACCTTTCCCGACCGCTTCACCGCCAGCATGGCGAAATCGGCACGCGGCGGCAGAATCTTCATCGACTACCTGCGCAATGCGGCGGAAGCGACCGCGGTCGCCGCCTATTCGACCCGCGCGCGTCCCGGTGCTCCGGTATCGACGCCGATCGGCTGGGACGAACTGGGGCCGGAACTGCATTCCGACACTTTCAACCTGCACAATATCCGCGCGCGACTGCAGGGCCTCAAGGAAGATCCGTGGGCGGCCTACTTCACCGTTCGACAGAGTCTGAGCGTGAAAATCCAGCGTGCGCTGGAGCGGCGCTAAACCCCATTCCCTTCCCTTTCCAGCCCGCACGTCATTCCGACTTTCGTGGGATAGATTTCCCCATCTTTAACTGATTAGCATCGAATGAAAGCCTTGGGCGCAAACCCATCGATCGGATTCGCAAAACAATGAAACGACGCGGAAACTAAACATTCCAGGTGGAATCAGAGTACCGGTTTCCGAAATATTTCATGTTGACAAAGGCGAATGATGGACAAGAAGTTCAAGGAAGGTGAATCCCATGCGAAGAAAACAAATTTTCTGACCCGTTTGACCAATACCTGCGCCGCGCCGCTGACCCAAGTCGCGCTGTTCGCGCTCAGCACCTGGCTGATCGTGCTCGGCTGCAAGGGGCTGGCCGGTCTGCCGATCAACCAGACCACTGCCCTGGCGGACCTGATCGGCATTCTGGTGGTGATCGGTGCCGCGCGCTGGTTCAAGGCCAGATCGGGCGCCAAGTAGCCAGCCGCCGCTTACATTCGGTTACAGCGGTTACCGTAGAGTACTGGCAAGCGGGCGCCGTTTGCGATGTAATGGTTGCATCATCCTGCCGGAGTCACCATGAACCTCATCCGATCCCTGTTCGTCCCGCTCGCACTGGCCGCTAGCGCTGCGGCCGTCGCGCCGAGTGCGATGGCCGGCAATCACGTCGACTGGTCGGTCAGCATCGGCACGCCCGGCTACTATGGGCCGCCGCCGGTGGTCTATGCGCCGCCGCCGCCGGTGATCTATGCACCGCCCCGGCCGGTGGTGGTCGTGCCGCCGGCACCGCGTACCGTCTATCCGATGGTCGGACCGGGTGTGGTGTATACCAACCCCGGCTACATGTACAACTACGACTATGGCTATGTGCGGCGCGGCCCGCCGCCGCGTCACTGGCACCGACCGCCGCACTGGCACCGCTAGCCTCCGCCGGAAAGCGCGGTGAATCGGCTATAATCCTGCGCTTGCGCCCTCGCGGCGATCATGCAAACCAAACAAGGGTTAGACGAGGTCTAACCCTTCGTCGTTTAAAGGCAGGCCGCCGCCGTGCGCCTGAACGATTTCCGATGCAAGAGCCTGTTTCAGAAACTCCCGGCGCCGCCCCGGCGCCCGCCGCGCGCGCCGAGACCGCGCGCGAAGTCGCGCGCCGCCGCACCTTCGGCATCATTTCCCACCCGGATGCCGGCAAGACCACGCTGACCGAAAAGCTGCTGCTGTTCTCCGGTGCGATCCAGCTGGCGGGCACGGTCAAGGGCCGCAAGAGCAACCGCCACGCGACCTCGGACTGGATGGACATCGAAAAGCAGCGCGGCATCTCGGTCGCCTCCTCGGTGATGCAGTTCGAATACCGCGAACACGTGGTCAACCTGCTCGACACTCCCGGCCACCAGGATTTTTCGGAAGACACCTACCGCGTGCTGACCGCAGTCGACTCGGCGCTGATGGTGATCGACGCCGCCAAGGGCGTCGAGGAGCAGACCATCAAGCTGTTGAACGTCTGCCGCATGCGCAATACGCCGATCCTGACCTTCATGAACAAGATGGACCGCGAAACCCGCGATCCACTGGAATTGCTGGACGAGGTCGAGTCGGTACTGAAGATCGCCTGCGCGCCGGTCACCTGGCCGATCGGCATGGGCAAGTCGTTTCGCGGCGTCTATCACCTGCTGCGCGACGAAATCCTGCTGTTCGCCGCCGGCAATGCCCACGCCGACCAGGATTTCGAGGTGGTCAAGGGCATCGACAATCCGCGCCTGGCCGAAATGTTCCCGCGCGAAATCGAGCAGTTGAAGATGGAGGTCGAACTGGTGCACGGCGCCTCGCATCCGTTCGACCTCGGCGCCTACCTGGCCGGCACGCAGACGCCGGTGTTCTTCGGTTCCGCGATCAACAACTTCGGCGTGCGCGAAATCCTGAACGCGCTGATCGACTGGGCGCCGCCGCCGCGCGAGCGCGACGCCACGGTACGCGCGGTGGCGCCGGCCGAGCCGCGCTTTTCCGGCTTCGTGTTCAAGATCCAGGCCAACATGGACCCGGCGCACCGCGACCGCATCGCCTTCCTGCGCGTCTGCTCCGGCCGGTTCGAGCGCGGCATGAAAATCAAGCATTTGCGCCTGAACCGCGAAATCAAGGTATCCAACGTGGTGACCTTCATGGCTTCCAGCCGCGAACAGGTCGAAGAAGCCTATGCCGGCGACATCATCGGCCTGCCGAACCACGGCAACATGCAGATCGGCGACAGCTTCTCGGAAGGCGAACAGCTGCAATTCACCGGCATCCCGTACTTCGCACCCGATTTTTTCCGCGTAGTTCGCATACGAAATCCGCTGAAAATCAAACAGTTGCACAAAGGTCTTCAGCAATTGGGTGAAGAAGGTGCGGTGCAGGTGTTCAAGCCGGTGCATGGCGCCGACCTGATCCTGGGCGCGGTCGGCGTGCTGCAGTTCGAGGTGGTGGCGAGCCGCCTGATGAACGAGTACGGCGTCGACGCGATATTCGAGACAGCGCCGATTTCCAGCGCACGCTGGGTATCGTGCGACGACAAGCGGGTGCTGGCCGATTTCGAGCAGTCGAGCGCCGGCGCGCATCTGGCGCACGATGCCGGCGGCAACCTGGCCTACCTGGCGACCTCGGGCGTCAACCTGAAGCTGATCCAGGAGCGCTGGCCGCAGATCACCTTCCACGCCACCCGCGAGCACGCCGCACGGATCGACTGAGCCTTTTTCACTCGTTCACTTCCGCACGGCCGGCGGCCGCTGCGCCGCCATGTGGCGGAAATACGCCAGCAAGTCGTCCAGCTCGGCGTCGGGCAGCATCTGTGGCGTAAAGCCCGGCATGCGGCGCTGCGGCCAGTCGCGCACCTCGGCCGGATCACGGATCAGCCGGCGCAGGAAAGACTCCTGGAAATACTCGACCGGGCTGAACGGCCGATTCAAATCCGGCCCGAGCTGGGCATCGCCGCCGCCGTTCAGTTGATGACAGGCGGCGCAGTGCACGGTAAACGTCTGCAGGCCGCGCCATTCGGGGCGGTTCGGCGCCGGAGTGCCCTGTGGCAGCAATTGTGGGAAGCGCTCGGTCAGCGGCTGGCTGTCGGCGATGCGAACGATCTGGTATGGCCACTGCTCCGCGGAAATGCCCATCCTGTCGGCGCCGGTCCACACCAGATAGAACGGGCCGGCGCTGGCGCCGCCCAGCTTCAACGCCGGCCACGGCGCGTTGCTCGGCTCCACCGCCAGCCAGGCGCGGGTATCCGGGCTGCCGCGCAGCAGACGCGCCGGGATGGTGGCGGCGAAGCCGTCACGAGCGACGAAGCGCACGCTGTTGGCGCTGTCCAGCTGCGGCAGCAGTTCCGACAGCGGCAGCGCCCGGAACAGCATTGCCCGCTTGTAGGCGACATCCGCTGGTACCTCGATGGTACGCAACGCCGGATGCGCCAGTAGTTGAGCGCGCGAATAATCGCGGGTCTGGCCATGGTGCATGATCTCCAGCACCGGCTCGGCCGCAGCGGCCCAGGCTGCCGTCAGCGACAGCGCGAGCAGGAACGCCACGCGGACAGCTGCCCAACGGCGCAGCGCACCGCCGATCGTTTCATGCGTCATGTGATTCCACCCTGTCCTTGCCCTGCCAGCACGATCTTGTGCATCCACATGGTGCGGGTAGCGATCAGGATCTCGCGCAGCAGGTAGATGAAGCTGCCGATCAGCGCCAGCATGGCGATGATGAACAGGCCAGCGATGAAGCGCGACAGCCCCAGATTGGTCAGGTGGCCGACGAACAACGCCGCGATCACGACGCATACCAGCAAGGCGCAGCTGGTACTGAGCGTGATCGCACGACTGATCAGGTGGGCGCGCCGGTAAAGTATGTCGAGTTCACGGCGCGCATCCACCTGCTCGGCTTGGCTGCCGTTCTGGATGCGCTCGTCGACCTTGCGCGAACGATCGATGATGCGCGCCAGCCGGTTGGTCAGCACGGTCAGGTTGGTGCCGACCCCGGTCAGCAGGAACACCGGCGCGATCGCCAGCTGGATGATGTGACCGATATCGCCAATCTGGATTTCCATGTACCGCCGCTCCGTTTCGGTCGTCAGGCGCCGGCGCGCATGCGGCGCCGGGACGGCAGTCAGCATAGTGCGGCAGTTGCAGAATCACAAGTGAATGCAGCGCCCCCACTCGGGACCGAACCAGGGATTTTTTTCGGCAACCCAAATACACGCCGGTGTATTTTTTAAGCCGCCCGTGATGCGCCCGAGATAGGCTGAAATTTTGGCATACTCCGTGTTTTTTCGTTGCGTGTCGCAGCGAGGGGACAGCCGCCATCGCATCTGCTCCTTCTCGCATAGCAAAAATGATAAGCTTCAAGACGGATTTTTCTGCAACCCTTCTCGGCGGAAAGCGATGAGCAACCCCTCGGACCCAGGCTCTTCCCAGGAGGAAGCCAGCGCCGCGCCAGCCTCGGGCGACCGCTTGAGCGCCTGGCTTTTGACCAGTTTTCATTCCGCGATGGACGGCATGGTGGTAACCGACTCGGCGCGCCGTATCGTACTGCTGAACCGGGAAACCGAGCGCATGTTCGGCTATCCGGCCAAGCGCCTGGTCGGCAAGCCCCTGGACGTGCTGTTTTCGATCCTTTCGCACACTGATCACTGGCCGCGCTTCGACGCGCTGCTGCAGACGATGCCGGGTGCCCCCGAAGCGCAACTGCGGCTGGAACTGCAGGGCGTGCGCGCCGACGGCAACGAATTCCGCATCAGCGCCGGTGTTTCGGCGCTGACTTCCGACGGCGAGCGCTTCCTGGCGCTGGTGCTGCGCGCGATGGCCGACGACGACACGCCGCCGCCGAGCATGACGCCGGAACTGCTGCGGCGGCTGAATGCGTCGACCCAGCACGCCAACGAAGTCGAGCGGCGCCGCTTTTCGCGCGAGCTATACGACGATCTCGGGCAAAACCTCGGCGCGCTGAAGATCGATCTCGACTGGCTGCAAGGCGATTTTGCGGACGCCGGGCCGCAATTCCGGCAGCGCATCGAGCGCATGCAAACCACTCTCGACAGCATCATCGTGCGTACCAAGAGCATCGCCTCGGACCTGCGGCCGCCGTTGCTGGATGATTTCGGCCTGGCGCCGGCGCTGAAATGGGCCTGCGAACGCTTCGAGAAAAAGACCGGCATCCGTTGCACACTGCAAAGCGGCGAACTGGGCGCCAAGATCGGCGACCCGGTCGAATCGGTGATCTTCCGCGTGGTACAGGAAGGCTTGCTGAACATCGAGCGCCATGCGCAGGCCGACCATGCCAGCCTGGCGCTGTGGCGCACCGGGGACAGCCTGCACGTGCTGCTGCGCGACAATGGCGTCGGTATCGAGGACGGCCACCGCCACAAGCCAGGCTGCTTCGGGCTGCTGGTGATGCAGCAGCGCATCTACGCGCTGGGCGGCAAGATTTCGATTGCCAACATGCAGCCGGCCGGCGTCGAAATCCACGCGTCGATCCCGCTCGATACCGAAACCGAAGCCGAGGTGGCGCCATGATCCGTGTCGTCATCGCCGACGATCACACGCTGATGCGCGAAGGCTTGAAGCGCATCCTCGAAGGCACCGAAGAAATCCAGGTGGTCGGCGAAGCGATCAACGGCTTCGAGGCGCTGGCGCAGGTGCGCCGCGGCGGCTTCGACCTGCTGCTCTTGGACCTGTCGATGCCGGGGCGCAGCGGCGTCGACCTGATCCGCCAGATCAAGGACGAGGCGCCCAAGCTGCCGATGCTGATCCTCACCATGCACGAGGAAGAGCAGTACGCGGTGCGCACCATCCGCGCCGGCGCACGCGGCTACCTGACCAAGGAAAGCGCAGGCACCCAGCTGGTCGGGGCGATCCGGCGGATCGCGTCCGGCCGACCGTACATCAGCGAGGAGGTAGCGGAACAACTGGCGCTGGAAGCGATGCCGGCACAGCAGGTGTTTCCGCACAAGCAGCTGTCGGACCGCGAATTCGAAGTCTTCACCCTGCTGGTCGGCGGCAAGTCGGTGTCCGACATCGCCGGACAGCTGCACCTGTCGGCCAAGACCGTCAGCACGCACAAGGCACGCATCTTGCAGAAGATGGGCGTGCCGTCGCTGGCCGAACTGGTGCAGTACGCGGTTGCGCACCACCTGCTGGGCCCGCTGAAACACTGAAATCTCCCGCACGCCGCATACCCGTGCGGCTACTTTTTGTCAGGCGATCCCTACAAGATCGCAGTCTTTTCCTAGGATCACATTCAGGGCCGTCTTATTGTTATGCCTTAAGAATGTTGCAATACTTTTAACTTAAATCATCGGATGGAAATGAACGCAAGCGGCTCGTGACCGTCTTCGGTTTTCCATGCGGCGATTTAGAGATCCACACAGTGACCGCCCGGGACGCCGGCGATCGCAGAAGAAGGTTTCAGGGAAACGTTTTCGGTTGCCATTACAAACCAGCCAATTTTGAAACAGGAGAACACCATGCTGTCCACCCAAGTCACGGAAATCCGCCCAACGCCCACTGCCTCCATGCTCGCTTCGTCGACGGATGCCGGCTGGCAGCGCCAGGGCCGGCTGTGGTCCAACCTGAAGGAAGTCTGCGAACTGCTGCGCATCCCCGTCGCCTGCTCGGTCAATGACGAAGAGTTGCTGTTCCAGCACGTACAGTTCAAGACCGGGCAGCGCATCTACACCATCGGCCAGCCGTTCGACACGCTCTACATCGTCCACTCCGGCTTCCTGAAAACCGTGCTGATCGATGAATTCGGCAACGAGCAGGTGCTCAGCTTCCCGATGCGCGGCGACCTGCTGGGCGTCGATGGCATCCACAGCAAGCACCACGCGACCGAGGCGGTGGCGCTGTCGAACTGTGATGTGATCCTGCTGCCCTTCAAGAAACTGACGATGCTTGGCCGCGTGCACGCCGAGCTGGAACCCGCGATGTACGCGGTGATGAGCCGCGAACTGGTGCGCGAGCAGGCGATGGTCAGCATGCTGGGCGCACTGTCGGCCGAGGCCAGGGTGGCGCGCTTTTTGATCTCGCTGTCGGAGCGCTTCGCCGAAATGGGCTATTCCAGCAAGTTCTTCAACCTGCGCATGACACGCCATGAAATCGGCAGTTATCTCGGGCTGACGCTGGAGACGGTCAGCCGTACATTGTCGGCCTTCAACGAAATCGGCTTGATCAATGTCGACCAGCGCTCGATCGGCATCAACGACGCCGAGGCTCTGCGTTCGCTGCGCCGGCTGCCGCCGTCGAGTTCGCGCGCCAAGCAGATCGCGTCGCGCAAGCAGAAGCAGATGTCGGATGCGGCCGCGGCGCCGGCCTGGGC
>JBATWJ010000134.1:0-2753 GCA_049672545.1 Burkholderiaceae bacterium | reverse complement strand
GCGCAGGGGCGGCCGTGGATCTTCCGCGAGATCGACCATTTCCTGCGCACCGGCGAACTGCTGCCGCCGCCGCGCGTGGACGAGGTGCGGCGCCTGATGGCCGAGCACCTGCGCGCGCACTATGCGTTCTACGGCGACTACCTGGGCGTGCGCACCGCACGCAAGCACATCGGCTGGTACGTGCGCGAGCTGCCCGGCGGCGAGGCGTTTCGCCAGCAGATGAACCGGCTGCAGGATTGCGAACAGCAGCTGCGCGCCGCCGACGCCTTTTTCGAATCGCAATTGGCGCATGGCGAGCGGTTACAATACGGCCTGGCGCACGCGCCACTGGCGGCCTGACCGGGGCCGGCCAGACCAGCCAGAATCGCACAGCATGAGCAAAGACAGCATCCAGGACGTCGTCAAGAAAAGTCTCGAAAAATATTTCCGGGACCTCGGCGAACAGCAGCCGACCAACGTCTATGAAATGGTGATCTCCACCGTCGAAAAGCCGATCCTGGAGGCGGTGATGGTGCGCGCCGGCGGCAACCAGTCGCACGCGGCCGACATGCTCGGCATCAACCGAAATACCCTGCGCAAGAAACTGCAGCAGCACGGGCTGCTGTAGCGGCGGGCGGCGGGCGCCGCCAGCGGCGCCGCCCTTGTCCGTGCGCGCCGACCTCTTCCTCACTTCATCCCGCCTTCCGCCATGATCAGACAAGCTCTCCTTTCGGTATCCGACAAGACCGGCATCCTCGACTTCGCGCGCGCGCTGCGCGCGCGCGGCGTCACGCTGCTGTCCACCGGCGGTACCGCCAAACTGCTGGCCGACAACGGCCTCGAGGTCACCGAGGTGGCCGACTACACCGGCTTCCCGGAAATGCTGGACGGCCGCGTCAAGACGCTGCATCCGAAGGTGCACGGCGGCATCCTGGCGCGGCGCGACCTGCCGGAGCACGCGGCGGCGCTGGCGCAGCACGGCATCCCGACCATCGACATGGTGGTGGTCAACCTGTACCCGTTCCAGCAGACGGTGGCCAAGGACGACTGCCCGCTGGAAGACGCGATCGAGAACATCGACATCGGCGGCCCGGCGATGCTGCGCTCGGCCGCCAAGAACCATCGCGACGTGCTGGTGCTGTGCGATCCGGCCGACTACGGGCGCGTGCTGGCCGAATTCGATGCCGGCGGCGGCGCAGTCGGCTACGACACCCGCTTCGAACTGGCGAAGAAAGTGTTCGCGCACACCGCGCAATACGACGGCGCGATCGCCAACTACCTTTCTTCGCTCGGGCCGGAACGCCAGCACGCCACGCGCAGCGCCTATCCGCAGACGCTGAACCTGCACTTCGAGAAAGTGCAGGACATGCGCTACGGCGAGAACCCGCACCAGTCGGCAGCGTTCTACCGCGAGCTGGCGCCGGCCGCCGGCAGCCTGGCCAACTACCGCCAGCTGCAGGGCAAGGAACTGTCGTACAACAACATCGGCGACGCCGACGCCGCCTGGGAATGCGTGAAGACCTTCGACGCGCCGGCCTGCGTGATCGTCAAGCACGCCAACCCGTGCGGCGTGGCGCTCGGCGCCGATCCGGGTGAAGCCTACGCCAAGGCGCTGCAGACCGACCCGATTTCGGCCTTCGGCGGCATCATCGCCTTCAACCGCGCGCTGGACGGCAAGGCCGCCGCCGCGGTCGCCAAGCAGTTCGTCGAAGTGCTGATCGCGCCGGCCTTCACCGACGAAGCGAAGCAGGTGTTTGCCGCCAAGCAGAACGTGCGGCTCTTGGAAATCCCGCTGGCCGACGGCGTCAACGCCTACGACTGCAAGCGCGTCGGCGGCGGCCTGCTGCTGCAGTCGCCGGACGCCAGGAACCTGGAGGCCGCCGAGCTGCGCGTGGTCAGCAAGAAGCAGCCGACGCCGCAGCAGTTGCAGGACCTGATGTTCGCCTGGCGCGTCGCCAAGTTCGTCAAGTCGAACGCGATCGTCTTTTGCGGCAACGGCATGACGCTCGGCGTCGGCGCCGGCCAGATGAGCCGCGTCGATTCCGCCCGCATCGCCGGCATCAAGGCACAGAATGCCGGCCTGTCGCTGGCCGGTTCGGCGGTGGCGTCCGACGCCTTCTTCCCGTTCCGCGACGGTCTCGACGTGGTGGTCGCCGCCGGCGCCACCAGCGTGATCCAGCCGGGCGGCTCGATGCGCGACCAGGAAGTGATCGATGCCGCCGACGAGCACGGCGTGGTGATGCTGTTGACCGGCGTGCGGCACTTCCGCCACTGACATACTCCCATGGCAGGCCGGCCACCCCGCGCGTATTCCGGGAAGAATTTGTACATACTCCCGGTATTTTTCGGTGAGTTCAGGGGGGCCGGAAGCGGCCGCGGCCGGCCATGAAAATCCTCGGCATCGACCCCGGCCTGCGCACCACCGGCTTCGGCGTCATCCGCCACGAAGGCGGGCGACTGGCCTATATCGCGTCCGGCACCATCAAGACGCCGGACGCCGACCTGCCGCAGCGGCTGAAGACCATCCTCGACAGCATCGGCGAAGTGGTGCGCACCTATGCACCGGATTGCGCGGCGATCGAAAAGGTGTTCGTCAACGTCAACCCGCAATCGACGCTGCTGTTGGGCCAGGCGCGCGGCGCCGCGATCTGCGCGCTGGTGAGCGCCAACCTGCCGGTGGCCGAATACACCGCGCTGCAGCTGAAGCAGGCGGTCGCCGGCCACGGCAAGGCGCACAAGCGGCAGGTGCAGGACATGGTGCAGCGGCTCTTGGC
>JBATWJ010000133.1:0-2125 GCA_049672545.1 Burkholderiaceae bacterium | reverse complement strand
AGCGACCGCACTCTGCGCTCGGCAATCGGACACCAGCCTCGGTAGGCCGGCAACGATGGCAAAATCAGCGTGCTTGAACCGAAAGACTAACCCGCCAACTGGCTACAAATTCGCGTAGCAGGTCAGTGCCCCTGACCGGCAGTAATCGGTCGTTAGTCGTCATTTGGACCGATCATCTCAGTCCCGTTATGGCAGCGGCAAGAAAAAGGGCCAGTAAATCACTGGCCCTTAAAGATTGGCAGGCATCTCGATGGATTCATTCCAACGTCTTCGATACCTGCCGAAATTTGTTTCACGAGGTCCTGAGCTTGCCGGTTTCGTCACCCGGTAACGTCAGAATATCCGCCGCGACCGCGGACCTTTTGATGGCGCTCGACTTCCTTACCAAGCCGCGATCACCGAATTCTTGAATTCGGTGGTGATGTACTGCTTCACTTCGGGGCTGTGGTAAGCCTTGATCAGCTTGGCGACCCACGGCTTGTCCTTGTCCTGCTCGCGCACCGCAATGATGTTGGCGTATGGACCTTTGGCGTCCTCGATCGCAATCGCGTCACGGGTCGGGTTCAGGCCGGCGGTTTCGGCGTAGTTGCCGTTGATGACGGCGGCGTCGAGGTCGGCCAGCGAACGCGGCAGCTGGGCGGCGTCGAGTTCGATGATCTTCAGCTTCTTCGGGTTGTCGACGATGTCCAGCGGCGTCGCCTTCAGGCCGGCATTCGGTTTCAGCTTCAACACGCCCTGCGACTGCAGCAACAGCAGCGCGCGGCCGCCGTTGGTCGGATCGTTCGGCACGCCGACGCGCGCGCCGGACTTCAGTTCGGACAGCGACTTCACCTTCTTCGAGTAGACACCCATCGGGAAGGTGACGGTATAGGCGACGTTGGCCAACTTGTAGCCGCGGTCCTTGATCTGCGCTTCCAGGTAGGGCAGGTGCTGATAGCTGTTGACGTCGAGGTCGCCGGCGGCCAGCGCCGCGTTCGGCTGCACGTAGTCGCTGAATTCGATCACCTGGATCTGCAGGCCGTCCTTGGCCGCCACCTTCTTCACGACTTCCATGATCTGCGCGTGCGGGCCGGCGGTGACGCCGATCTTGATCGGCTTGTCCTGCGCCACAACCGGGGCGGCGACGCTGATGGCGAGGCCGGCGGCGGCGATGAACTGGATGAGTTGACGACGTTTCATGTGCTTCCTTTCATTTCAATAAACAGGGATCACCCGGAAATACGGAGTTCTAGCGGTGCGACAGGCGCCGCACCAGCGCGTCGCCGGCCATCTGCACCAGTTGCACGAAGACGATCAGGATCAGCACCACCAGCAGCATCACTTCCGGCAGGAAGCGCTGGTAGCCGTAGCGGATGCCGACGTCGCCCAGGCCGCCGCCGCCGATGGCGCCGGCCATCGCCGAATAGCCGACCAGGCTGACGAAGGTGATGGTGAGGCCGGCGACGATGCCGGGGAAGGCTTCCGGTACCAGCACCTTGAACACGATCTGGGGAGTTGACGCGCCCATTGCCTGCGCCGCTTCCACCAGACCGCGGTCGACTTCGCGCAGCGACGCTTCCACCAGGCGGGCGACGAACGGCGCCGCGGCCAGCGTCAGCGGCACGATCGCAGCGGCGGTGCCGATCGACGAGCCGACGATGAAGCGGGTGAACGGGATGATCGCCACCAAGAGAATGATGAACGGCGTCGAGCGCACTGCGTTGACCACGATGCCGGCAATCCGATTGAACAGCGGACGCGGCAGGATGCCGCCGCGCTCGGTCAGATGCAGCAGGATGCCGAGCGGCACACCGAGTAGCGCGCCGAATACGCCGGCGACGCCGACCATCAGCACGGTTTCGTAGAACGACTGGATAAACAGATCGAGCATTTCAGGCGACATGGTTCATTTCCTCCACCGTGACGCCGTGCTGGCGCAGAAAATCCATTGCGGCGCCAATGTCGGCCTCGCCGCCGCTGGCCAGGATTGCCAGCGAGCCGAACGCCTGGCCCTGGATCTCGTCGATCTGGCCATGCAGGATGTTGAAGTCGAGGCCGTGGCGGCGGATCGTTTCCGACAGCAGCGGCTGATCGACGCCGGCGCCGGTGAAGGCCAGCCGGAACAGCCGCGCGGCGCGGCCGTCGG
>JBATWJ010000132.1:0-1693 GCA_049672545.1 Burkholderiaceae bacterium | reverse complement strand
GCACTGGTCAGTGCGCCGACGTTGACGCCGGCGCGCTGCAGCAGCGAGCGGGCGCCGCCGTCGTTCTGCTTCAGCAGCGCCGACAGTACGTGCAGCGGTTCGATGTACGGATTGTCGGCGCCGACCGCCTGGCTCTGGGCATCGGTCAGCGCTTCCTGCAGCTTGGTGGTGATCTTGTCGAGACTCATGGATTGCTCCCGGAAAGTGTTTGCCCTGCGTCAGGGCCGTCTGGGAGTCAAATAAGGTCGCTCGACTTGTTTTTCAAGAAAGGAACGACGGACGGCGAACGGCCCTTCTACGCCAGCGCCCGATAGGTCGCGAAGCCGGCGATGCACAGCAGAATCGAGCCGAACAGGTGGACGGCGACGTGGCCCAACGCCCAGCCGTATTCGCCGCGCTGCAGCAGGATCATCGCTTCCGCCGAAAAGGTGGAAAAGGTGGTGAGGCCGCCCAGGAAGCCGGTCACGACCAGCAGCCGCCATTCGATCGGCAGCGCCGGATATTTCTCGAAAAAGGCGACCGCGATGCCGATCAGGTAGCCGCCCGCCAAATTCGCCAGCAGCGTGCCGTACGGCAGCGCATGGTGGTAGGCATTCAACCGGACCGACAGGCCCCAGCGCAGCCAGGCGCCAACGGCGGCACCGAAGCCGACCGCCAGCCAGCTCATCGGGCGGTCTTCCCGACCCCAGCCTGCCACTTCGCCAGTGCGGCGTCGTCGCTGCAGCGGGCGTCGACCCAGCGCGCGCCCTCCGGCGTGGTTTCCTTCTTCCAGAACGGCGCCCGCGTCTTCAGGTAGTCGGTGATGAATTCGCAGGCGGCGAAGGCTTCGCCGCGATGGGCGGCGGCCACCGCCACCAGCACGATCTGTTCGGCCGGCTTCAAGGGGCCGACGCGGTGGATCACCAGCGCGTCGAACAGCGGCCACCGCGATTTCGCCTGCTCGACGATGTCGGCCAGCGCCTTTTCGGTCATGCCGGGATAGTGCTCCAGCTCCATCTGCAGCACGCCGGCGCCGTCGTTCAGGTCGCGCACCAGGCCGACGAAGCTGACCACCGCGCCGATCTTGAGATTGCCGGCGCGCAACTGGCGCAGCTCGGCATCGAGGTCGAAATCGGCGGTCTGGACACGGACGGGCATGGCGGGAGATCGAAAATCAGGAATGGGACAGCAGCAGCAATGATAACGCCAGCAGCGCCGGCAGCGCCTGGACGAACAGGATCTTGCGGCTGGCGGTAGCGGCGCCGAACAGGCCGGCGACGACGATGCAGCCGGTAAAGAACAGCTTGACCGCGTAACCGCCCGCGCCCAGCCACAGGCCCCAGACCAGTCCGGCCGCCAGAAAGCCGTTGTACAGGCCCTGATTGGCGGCCAGCGCCTTGGTCGCCGCCGCGAATTCCGGCGTCAGGCCGAAGGCGCGGCGGCCGGCCGGCTTGTCCCACAGGAACATTTCCAGCACCAGGAAGTACAGGTGCAGCGCCGCCAGCACGGCGACGACGATGTTGGCGGCAAGTTCGATGGTCATCTGCGGTCTCCCTGTTGGTTATTTTTTATTGCAAACCCGCCACCGCCATCAGCCGCCGGTCACCGGCGGGAAGAAGGCGACCTCGCCGCCGTCGGCGATCGGCGTGTCGGCGTCGGTCATCACGTGGTCGTAGGCCATGCGCAGCGCGCGGCCGTCGGCCAGCGCCTCGGC
>JBATWJ010000131.1:0-2688 GCA_049672545.1 Burkholderiaceae bacterium | reverse complement strand
GCCCGGCACGGTGCTGACGGCCGACGCCGCCGGCGTGCGCATCGCCTGCGGTACGGGTGTGTTGCGGGTGACCGAGCTGCAGAAGCCGGGCGGGCGGCGGCTGCCGGTAACGACATTCCTGCAGGGCTTTGCGCTGGACGGCGGGCGGTTCGAATAGCCGCCGCATACTCTCCCATATGCCGCCCTGAGCCGGGCGCGTTCTCTTGTAAATCTCCCCATACTCTCTTGCTCTTCGTGGGGGCTGGCGGTGCGCGCAGCCGCCGTGGCGGCGCGCTGGCCGCTGAGTCAGATCAAGCACGCCAGTTTTATCGGAACGGCAATGGCGAAAACGGGTCAATATTCACGCCACCCCCTTTGAAAAATTGCGGCGGGTCATGTGAATGCCTTTTTTCGCGCCACTCTGAAGACCCGATTATTGCTGTTGATCCTGTTTGCCTTCCTCCCCGCCTTCGGGCTCGCGCTGGTCAGTTCCACGCAGCGCCTCCATGCCCGGCAGGCGGAACAGAAAGACAGTGCTCTGCGGCTGGCGCGCGTGATGGAGCGCAGCCACCATGAATTGCTGGCAGAGGCGATCTCCTTCCTGCAGGCGGTGACCCGCGTGACACCCCCCGAGCGGTTGGAGCCGGCGACCTGCCGCACCACCCTGAACGACCTGGTGCAGAATTTTCCGCGCTACGACACCTTCGGCCTGGCGGCGCCGAACGGCGAGGTCTATTGCAGTTCGGAGCCGCAGCGGTTGAAGGGAAACATTTCGCAGCTGCGCTTCTTCCGTGACGCGATGACCACCCACCTGCCGGCGCCCGGCCCGTACGAAATGGATCCGCTCTTGGGCAAGCCGATCGTCTTCATCGGCGTGCCGCTGACCAACGAGGCGCGGCAGATCACCGCGGTGCTGTTCGTCGCCTTCGATCTGACCGGCTTCACCGGCTGGACCAACAGATTGCAGATGCCGTCCAATTCGCTGATGGTGGTGTTCGATCAGAGCGGCCTGGTGCTGGCACGCTACCCGGACATCGACAAGTGGACCGGCCGCGTGCAACCGCAGGCGCCACTGGTGCGCTACGTGCGCGACCACGGCGAGGAAGGGGTGGCAGAGTTGACCGGCGAGAACGGCGCGCGCCGCCTGTTCGCCTATACCGCGATCCACAAGACCAGCGAGCAGACGGTGTTCCTGGCGTTGGGGCAGGCCGCCGACGAAGCGTACGGCGGTGCTTACAGCGCCTTCCTGTACGACATGCTGAGCGTCGCGCTCGGCCTGGCGCTGGCGCTGGGCCTGGTCTGGGCCAGCACCGACGCGCTGGTGATCCACAGGCTGCGGCGGCTGACCGAGACCGCCGACCGCATCCGGAACGGCGACCTGCGGGTGCGCAGCGGCCTGGGGCCGAGCGAGGATGAGGCCGGCCAGCTGGCCGGCGCGATCGACCGCATGGCCGAGGAAATCGATCGCCGCATGACGACGCTGCAACAACGCGGCCACGAGATGCGGCAGTTGCGCGACATGACCGACGCGCTGCAGGCCTGCCTAACCAGCGAGGAAGTGTACGCAGTGGTGCGGCAGTACATGCAGCTGCTGCTGCCCGGCCGCGCCGGCGCGCTGTACATGCTGGGCGCCGGCGGCGACCATTACACGCAGGTGGCGCAGTGGCAGGACCCGGCCACCGAGCGCGAATTCCTGCCCAACGACTGTTGGGCGGTGCGGCGCGGCAAAAGTTACCGGGTCGACATCGGTTCCGGCGAATCGATCCGCTGCCGCCACGTGCAGGCGCCGCCGCCGTTTTCCTACCTGTGCGTGCCGCTGATGGTGCAGGGCGAGATCACCGGCATGCTGCACGTGGAAAACGACGACGACTTCCCGGTGGCGGAAAACGACCCCGGCTCGCAATCGCTGGTGGAGGCGGCGGCCGAGCATGCCGGCTTGCGGCTGGCGCACATCCGGCTCGCCAACCACCTGCATGACCAGGCGATGCGCGACGGCCTGACCGGCCTGTTCAACCGTCGCTACATGGAGGAATCGCTGGTACGCGAAATCCGCAACGCGCAGCGCAACCAGACCCCGATCGCGATCATCATGCTCGATATCGATCACTTCAAGCGCTTCAACGACACCTTCGGCCACGCCGCCGGCGACGCCCTGCTGCGCCGCATCGGCGGCATGCTGCAGACCGAGATGCGCGGCGGCGACCTCGCCTGCCGCTACGGCGGCGAGGAATTCACCGTCATCCTGCCGGACACCGGCCTGCCGCAGGCCTTCGAAGTCGCCGAAAAGCTGCGCCAGAAGACCAAGCGGCTGCACGTCCAGCTGAACGGCGCCGAAGTCGGCGAAGTGACGATCTCGCTCGGCGTCGCTGCCTATCCCGAGCACGGCGCCGGCTGGGAAGACGTGCTGCACGCGGCCGACATGGCGCTGCTGCGCGCCAAGCAGACGCGCGACCGTGCGGTGCTGTTCCAGAACTAGGCCGCCATGGATGAACGCATGGGCACGGAAGATCTCGACAACACGGCGTTCGGCAGCGAG
This sequence comes from Burkholderiaceae bacterium, assembly GCA_049672545.1. Lineage (GTDB taxonomy): Bacteria > Pseudomonadota > Gammaproteobacteria > Burkholderiales > Burkholderiaceae_D > DATJCV01. The sequence continues at coordinate 173 of JBATWJ010000131.1, read as the reverse complement.
CAATCGCTGCTGGCGCTGCTGGACATGGAAAAATCGCTGCTGGCGATGCTGACCGACGGCCGCGAGCTGGCGGCCATCCTCGACATGCTGGCAACCGAGGTCGAGCAGCTGGTGGCCGGCGCCATCTGCACCATCCTGCAGCTGGACGATTCGGTCGCCGGCTTCCATATCGC
>JBATWJ010000130.1:0-7187 GCA_049672545.1 Burkholderiaceae bacterium | reverse complement strand
AGCCGGCACCGACCCGGTCGGCGATCCGGAACGGCCCTTCGGCCCAGTTGTAGCCGAGCTGCATCGCCAGGTCGATCGCGGCAACGTCGTCGGCGATTTCCGGCGCCACCGCGGCGGCATAGCGGATCAACCGCGACAACACCTGCCAGGCATAGCGGCCGGCTGCGCTGTCGTGCTCGCACAGCCGGCGCAGGTCCGTCCCCGCCTCCTGCAACGCCGGCAGCACCGCAGGCTGTTCCGGCCGGTATGCGCCGCTGGCGAAATCGATCGTCTCGCGCACCCGTGTTGCGCCGTTGCGGGTCTGGCGATAGAAGCCGCCCTTGCCTTTGCGCCCGGTCAGGCCGCGCTCCAGCATGCCGCCGATGAACGCATTTCCGGTCAGATCGAAGCGATGGTGGTCATCCTCCGGCGGCAGCGTATCGAGCAGGCTGCGCCATACCAGCGGCACCAGGTTGATGCCGACCAGATCGAACAGCCCGAAAATCCCGGTGCGCGGAAAGCCGAACGGCCGCGCCATGACCGCGTCCGCCTCTTCGACCGTCAGGCCGAACGCCATCGCTTCCAGCGCGGCGACCGACATCCAGTAGTTGCCGATGCGGTTGGCGATGAATCCGGGCGTGTCGCGGCAATCGATGATCGTCTTGCCGAGTACGGCGTCGCCGGTCCGGCGCGCCCTGGCGATGGTCTGCGGCTTGGTGCCGGCGGCGGTCACCAGCTCCAGCAGCCGCATCTGGCGCGGCGGGTTGAAGAAATGGCTGATCACGAAATCGCCGGCGAAGCGCTCACCGAGGCCGGCCGTCAGGCGCGCCAGCGGAATGGTCGACGTGTTCGACGACACGATGGCCCCATCCTTGCGCTGCGCCTCGATGCGCCGATACAGCTGGCGCTTGGCTTCCACGTCTTCGATGATGGCCTCGACGATCCAGTCGGCGTCGGCAATCAGATGAAAATCGTCTTCGACGTTGCCGGCCGTCACCAGCCGGGCGCAGTCCGGATGCATGAATCCGCCAGTGGCCAGCTGGCGCTCGATTGCGCCCGCCGCGATTGCGCTGCGGGCGCCGTCCGGCGCCGCCATGTCGAGCAGCACTACCGGCACGCCGGCATTCGCAAAATGGGCGGCAATCCCGGCCCCCATCGAACCGGCGCCGATCACCGCCGCCTTGTTGACCGCTTGCGTCATCTGCGCTACCCCATTCATGCGGCACGCTCGACGACCAGCGCGATCCCCTGACCGCCGCCAATGCACATCGTAATCAGCCCATAGCGGCCGCCGACGCGTCGCAATTCATACAGCGCCTTGATGGTCAGGATGGTGCCGGTGGCGCCCAGCGGGTGGCCCAGTGCCACCGCGCCGCCATTCGGGTTGACCTTGTCCACCGGCAGGCCGAGGCCATCGATCACTGATAGCGCCTGCACGGCGAAGGCTTCGTTGGACTCGATCACATCCAAGTCGGCGATCGTCAGTCCGGCGCGCTGCAGCGCGACCGGCACCGCCTTGATCGGGCCGACGCCCATGATTTCCGCCGGCACGCCGGCCACGCCCCAGGAAACGATGCGCCCAAGCGGCCTGGCACCGCGGCGCTCGACTTCCGCGCCGGTCATCAGGATCACCGCCGCGGCGCCGTCGTTGATGCCGGAAGCGTTGCCCGCGGTGACGGTGCCATCCTTGCGGAACGCAGGGCGCAGCTTGGCCAGGGTTTCCAGCCTGGTACCGGCGCGGACATGCTCATCGGTATCGAAGCGCAACGTTTCCTTGCGGCGCTTGACCTCGACCGGCACGATCTGCTCCTTGAAGCGTCCTTCGGCAATCGCCTGGGCGGCGCGGCGGTGGCTTTCCACCGCATACGCATCCTGCCGGTCGCGTCCGATATCGAACTTGCCGGCGACGTTTTCGGCGGTATCGCCCATCTGCCCGTGCCCGAACGGATCGGACAGGGTATTGGTGAGCCAGTCATAGGCCAGGCCATTGCCCATCCGCGTACCGAAGCGCATGCCGGAAATCGAGAACGGCGCGCGGCTCATCGATTCGGCGCCGCCAGCCAGTGCCACCTTCGCTTCGCCGAGCAGCATCATTTGCGCCGCCGACACGATCGACTGCACGCCGGAGCCGCATAGCCGGTTGACGGTCAGACCCGGCACGCTGTCCGGCGCACCGGCCTCGATCGCCACCGTGCGGCCGAGAAACAGGTCGCGGGCTTCGGTCGGGATCACGGTGCCGAATACCGAATGCTCGACCTCGGTGGCTTCAATGCCGGCCCGCCGGATCGCCTCGCGCGCCGCGATTGCACCCAAGTCGGTTGGCGAAAAATCCTTCAGGCTTTCGCCGAATTCGCCGATCGCGGTACGGGCTCCGCTGACGATGTAGATGTCTGATTGCATGCTGCTTCCTTTCCTGGAGTAGGGGTGTTTCAGTGTCGGTCTCGCCGCAAATCAGGCGGAAGCCGTGGGAAAAATCACTTCCGTACCTGCGCCCGGCTGGGCGGCGTACAGGCGTACGACGTCCTGCGCCCGCTCGCGCAGCACCGCGCGCTGGTTGATGTAGCCCTTGTCGGTGATTTCACCGAGTTCGATCGACGGCGGCGTCGGCATCAGCAGGATGCGACCGACGCGGTTCGACGACCCGGTGCCGACATTATTGAGCGCCAGAGCACGGGCAATGGCATCCCGGACCGCGGAATGCCGGATCACTTCTTCCAAGGTCGCCTGCGGCAGCCCGGCGACGCGGCGGCAGCCGGCCAGGTTCGGGAACGCCAGCAAGCCCACTTCGTCGCGGTCGTGGCCGGTCACCACCGCGTCCTGAACCAGCGGCGCCAGCGCGCTGACCCACGCTACGCGCACGTTGGTGGTACGTACCCAGGTCCCGGTCACCAGCTTGAAGTCTTCCGCCACCCGGCCGTCGAACACGATGCCTTTTTCCGGTGCCGACTCGTCCTCCAGCCGGCCGGCGTCGCCCATGCGGTAGAAGCCGTCGGCATCGAAGATTTCGGCGGCCAATTCCGGACGGCGCCAGTATCCGGGCGTCACCATCGGCCCGCGCACGCGTATCTCGAACTTGTCCTCATCACGTGCCAGCTTCATTTCCGAACCGGGAATCGGCGTGCCGATATTGTCGGGACGCTCGCTCTGCCCGCTGCTGACACAGACGACCGGCGCGGTCTCGGTGGCGCCGTAGCTGATGACGATCCGCATTTCGTTGGGCGCCCAGCGCGCGGCCAGTTCGTGCAATGCATCCCAGGTCGTCTTCGGCAGACCGGCGCCGGCGGAGAAGATCAGCCGCAAGCGGCTGAAGAAGCGTCGGCAGAAATCCTCGTCCTTCTTCAGCGCCGCTACCAGTTCATCCAGCGCGCGCGGCACGCTCAGGTGCATGGTCGGCGGAAACTCGCGCAGGTTGGCGATGCTGCGCTCGAACTGCGCGCCAACCGGCCTGCCTTCATCGATCACCATCGTGCCGCGATGCCTCAGGACGCAGTTGAAGATCAGGCTGCCGCCGAACACATGGCTCCACGGCAGCCAATCGACCACCAGCGGCGGCTCCGACCCCAGAAATGGCCAGCATTGCGCAAGCGCTTCCTGGTTCGAGCACATCATGCGCTGGGTGATCAGCGTGCCTTTCGGATTGCCGGTGGAACCGGAGGTAAACAGCACCTTTGCGATCGCATCGGGGCCGGCCGGAAACTTGGCGCGGATCGAATCGGCCGCCATCCCTTCGGCCCGCAAATCCTCCAGCGTCGGCACCGGATTGCCGGGCTCGGCATCGGCGATTACCACCTCTGCGCCGGCTTGGCGCGCAGCCGCCAGCGCGCGCTCGAAGCCGGACCTACTCTGCGCGAACACCATGCCCGGCGTTAACAGGCGGAAGATGTTTTGCAAGCGCTCCAGGCTGTCCGCCTGCGAATAGGCGACCGACACCGGCGCTACCGGAATACCGACGCTCATCGCGCCCAGCGCCAGCAGCGCGTGGTCGATGCTGTTGTGCGACAGGATCGCCAGCGGCCGTTCCGGCGTCAGGCCGCGCTTCAGCAGCGCGCGACCGTAGTAGTTCGCGGTCTGCTGCGCTTCGCGGTAAGTCACCCGGCGCCAGCCGGCGCCGCGGCGCTGCTGCAGGAACACCGTCTCCGGTGCGGCGTCCACTGCCGCATCCAGCATGTCCGCCAGGGAGTCGACCGGACGGTCAGGAGCGGTGCCGCTGCTCAGGACCAGCCCGTCGGCGCTGGGCGTGCAGAACGTCGGTAGGGTAGCGAAGAATTTTGACGAGGTTGGATTCAGGTTCGACATGGAGATTCCTTGCGCGATGGAGTGGAACTCTTTCTTGAACAAGTAATGCAGTTATCTTTTTTCGGCGCGAACAAAGATAACGTCATTATCTAAAAATATCAATCCCTGTTTTCCGGATTGCTGACATAATGAGCGCCGTTTTCAGACAGGCCGCCGGATGACCTTGCGAGGCATCGGAACACGGCGCCGACAAGCCGGGACGATGATGAAAGAGCGAAAAGCGACGAAGGAAGGCACGAGCCGCAGGCGGTCCGCGGCGGGACGGGAAAACGCTCCCGAAACGACGCAGACGGACGCCCCGGATGAGGATGCTGCTCTCAACAATCATTACCTAGAAGGAACAATCGGCTATGCGATCCGGCGCGCGCAGATCGCGGTGTTTTCGGATCTCTACCGGACCATCGGCGAACTGTCGGTGACGCCAACCCAGTTCTCGGTGCTGTCGCTGGTGGCCGACAATCCGGGCATGCCGCAGGCGGCGATCGCCGCCGCCCTGGGCGTCGAACGCCCGCGAATCGTCCCGGTGATCGACGCGCTGGAAGCGCGCGGCGTCGCCACCCGCGTCACCTCGGCCGCCGACCGGCGCGCCCGCGAAATCCATCTGACCAGGGAAGGACGGGCGCTGCTCAGGGAATTGAAGCGCCGCTTCGCCACGCACCAGGCGCGCATGGTGGCGCGCCTGCAGGGCGATCCGGAAATCTTCCTGGGAGAACTGTGGCGTCTGGCCCGTCCGGAATGAACATGCCCCGGACGCCGTAGCGAACCACGGGCTGCCGGGGCATTTCGTCCGACTGGCCGGCCGCGCTGCCGGCGCGGCTCGCCAGGATCGGTTCGGCTAACCTATTTCTTGACCAGCGGGCATTTCGACTTCGACAGCGGGATAAACGCCTCCGATGCCGGGATCGTATGCTTGATCCGGTAGTAGTCCCATGGATACTTCGACTCCGACGGCGACTTGACCTCCACCAGATACATGTCATGCACCATCCGGCCATCCTCGCGGATGACGCCATTGGTCGCGTAGAAATCGTTGATCTTGGTCGACTTCAGCTTGGCCATCACCTGGTCGGGATTGTCGGTACCGGCAGCCTCGACCGCCTTCAGGTAGTTGGTAACGGCGGAATACACACCGGCATGGATCATGTTCGGCATTTTCTTGGCCCGTTCGAAATAGCGGCGGCTGAATTTGCGCGTCTCGTCATTGCGGTCCCAGTAGAAGCCTTCGGTCAACAGCATGCCCTGCGCCACCTCCAGCCCCATGTTATGGGTGTCGTTGATGTTGATCAACATGCCGGCGAAGCGCTGGCCTCCCTTCGCCAGGCCGAACTCGCGCGCGCCCTTCAAGGTGTTGATCATGTCGTTGCCGGCATTGGCCAGCCCGATGATCTTTGCCTTCGACGCCTGCGCCTGCATCAGGAAGGAGCTGAAGTCCGAAGTGTTGAGCGGATGGCGCACCGCCCCCAGCACCTTGCCGCCATTGGCCTTCACGACGTCGCCGGCGTCCTTTTCCAGCGAGGTGCCGAACACGTAGTCGGCGGTCATGAAATACCAGGTGTCGCCGCCCTGCTGCGTCACCGTCTTGGCGGTACCGTTGGCCAGCGCGTAGGTGTCATACGCGTAGTGCACGGTGTACGGCGAGCATTCCTCGTTGGTCAGGCGCGTGGTGCCGGCACCGACCGTCATGTTCACGCGCTTCTTTTCATGCGTGACGTAAGCCACCGCCAGCGCTACCGACGAGGTGATGACGTCGGTGATCATGTCGACCTTTTCGACGTCGATCCATTCGCGCGCCTTCGAGGCGCCGATGTCGGCCTTGTTCTGGTGGTCGGCGGTGATCACGGTCACCGGCTTGCCGAGCACCTTACCGCCGTAGTCCTCGACCGCCATCTTCGCCGCGATCACTGAACCGATGCCGCCCGATTCCGAATAGACGCTGGACATATCCGTCAACACGCCGATCTTGACGAAGCCGTCGGAAATTTTTTCCTGGGCCAGCGCCGGTGCCGCGCAGGCCATCGCAACGGCAAGCAACATGCCCTTCTTTTGCAGCCGGTTCGTTTTCATGTCTCATCTCCAAGGTAGTGGTCAACTCCATATCCCGCGCAAAAACGGCGGGCTGTTCTGCACGCGCGCGACCAACATGGAAACGCGCTTTCCCGCGCCATGCCGAGTTCGCCGAGGCTCTTGAAAACCTCATTTAGATAATAGCACTACCTATTTATCGAATCAAATTTATTACTGCTGTTATCTAATTTTAAAAAAGAAATGGACGAACCAAAGCTCGGCCTTGGGCTACCACGATGAATCTTTCGAATGATGGTGCAGACCCGGGCTGAAAAAGGAGCAGACCGCTCCCTCCCCGCTTTCGGCGAAATGTGGAAGAGGATGGGCAAGCAATAGCGAACTATCGCAAGGCCGCCACGCCATCCGTCGGCGATGCGGTCGGCAGCGGCAAGCCGGCCGGGCCGGATGCGCTAGGCCAGCTTGAACACCCCGGCCGCCTTCAGCAGCGCCACCGACTGGTCATGCAGGCTTTGCGCGGCGGCCGCGGCCTCTTCGACCAGCGCCGCGTTCTGCTGCGTCATGCCGTCCATTTGCCGCACCGCGTCGTTGACGCGCTGTATGCCGTCGCTCTGGACCTGGCTGGCGCTGCTGATTTCCAGGATCAGGCCTGTCACGCGGCGCACCGAGGCGATGATGTCGGTCATGGTGCTGCCTGCTTCGGCGGCCAGCACTTCGCCGGCGTCGACGTTGGCCACCGAGGTATCGATCAGCGTCTTGATTTCCTTGGCTGCCTCTGCCGAGCGCTGCGCCAGCGCGCGCACTTCGGCCGCCACCACCGCGAAACCGCGGCCCTGGGTGCCGGCGCGCGCCGCTTCGACCGCCGCGTTCAGCGCCAGCAGATTGGTCTG
>JBATWJ010000129.1:0-1834 GCA_049672545.1 Burkholderiaceae bacterium | reverse complement strand
GTTCGGGGGCGCCACGCCGCCGGCGCTTTTGTCGCGCCATTTTCCGTGTTGCCGAGAACTTCATGTCCCTGACTCCGAACGCCGCCTCCGTCGCCGCCGAGCCCGAGCTGCAGTACGTGACCAGTTGCGAACTGCCGACGCCGTGGGCGATCTTCCGCCTGCATGCGTTCCTCGACCCGGCCAGCGGCAAGGAACACCTGGCGCTGACGCTGGGCGAGGTCGGCGACGGCGCGCCGGTGCTGGCGCGCATCCATTCCGAATGCCTGACCGGCGACGCGCTGTTTTCGCAGCGCTGCGACTGCGGCCCGCAACTGGAGGCGGCGCTGCAGAAGATCGCCGCCGAACGGCGCGGCGCGCTGTTGTACCTGCGCCAGGAAGGGCGCGGCATCGGCCTGTTGGCCAAGCTGCAGGCGTACCGGCTGCAGGACGCCGGCGCCGACACCGTCGAAGCCAACGAGGAGCTGGGCTACCTGCCGGACCAGCGCAGCTACCACCTGTGCCGGCCGATGCTGGAGCACCTCGGCATCCGCTCGCTGCGGCTGATGACCAACAATCCGCGCAAGGTCGATGCGATGCGCCAACTCGGCATCGAAGTGGTCGAGCGGCTGCCGCACGTGATCCAGCGCAATCCGTACAACGAGCGCTATCTGAACACCAAGGCCGACAAGCTCGGCCACCTGTTCCCGGCGCAATAACGGCGCCGCCCGCCGCGCGCCGGCCGCGCCCGTCCCCGTTCGCTTCCTCTCGCCTCAGATGCCAGCCACCACCTTATCGCCCGTCAACCCCGCGCTGGACCGCCGGGCCTACCTGTGGGGGCTGGCGATCGCGATCTGCGGCGCCGTGCTGTTTTCCGCCAAGGCGATCGTCGCCAAGCTGATGTACCGCTACCACATCGACGCGGTGACCGTGATCGGCTTCCGGATGATGTTTTCAGTACCGATCTTCGCCGCTGTCGCCGTCTGGCAGATGCGCACCGGCGCGCCGCTGTCGAAGCGCGACCGGCTGCGGCTGGTGGTGCTGGGCCTGATCGGCTACTACCTGTCGAGCTTTCTGGATTTCCTCGGACTGCAATACGTGTCGGCCGGGCTGGAGCGGCTGATCCTGTTCCTGACGCCGTCGTTCGTGCTGCTGATCTCGGTGCTGTTCTACAAGAAGAAGATCGGCATCTTCGAGTGGGCGGCGCTGCTGATTTCGTATGCCGGCACGGTGCTGGTGTTCCTGCACGACGTCCACTTCGGCGGGCCGGACGTCGGCTTGGGCAGCGCGCTGGTGCTGGCGTCGGCGATCTCGTATGCGCTGTACCTGCTGGGTTCCGGCGAACTGGTGCGGCGCGTCGGCAGCATGCGGCTGGTGGCGTACGCGATGTGCGTGTCCAGCGCCGCCTGCATCGCCCAGTTCTTCTTGCTGCGGCCGGTGGCGGAACTGATCCAGCCGGCGCCGGTATACTGGTACTCGATCGTCAACGCGCTGTTCTGCACCGTGCTGCCGGTTTACATGACGATGGTCGCGGTCGAGCGCATCGGTGCCACCAGCGCCTCGCAGGCCGGCATGGTCGGGCCGGTGTCGACGCTGTTCCTGGCGGCGATCATCTTGGGCGAGCCGATCACCGGCATCCAGCTGGCCGGCACCGCGCTGGTGCTCTCGGGCATCTACCTGCTGTCGCGCAAGCGCGCCTGAACAATCACCACGGAGGAGTCGAATGGATCTCGGAATTCGCGGCAAGACGGCGCTGGTGTGCGGCGCCAGCAAGGGCCTGGGGCGCGGCTGCGCCGAGGCGCTAGCGGCCGAAGGCGTGTATGTGACAATCGTCGCCCGCCATGCCGAGGCGCTGGAG
>JBATWJ010000128.1:0-10297 GCA_049672545.1 Burkholderiaceae bacterium | reverse complement strand
CAGCAGGATCAGGCCGGCGGCGCCGAAGCGCAGCAGCAGGACGCCGCCGACGTCGGCGCCGCCGGCATAGGCGATGCGCGCGAAAATCGCCATCGCGCCAAAACCGGCCGCCGACAGCGCGATCAGCAAGGCACCCTGCCAGCGTGCGCGGCGCGCGGCCGCTCCCTCGTTGTTGTCCATGATCTCCCCTGTTCCGGTCGGCGGCCATTGTAGCGTGGCGCGCCGCCGGCCGGCCCCGGGACGGGGCCGGCCGCTACGGTAAAATGGCCGGTCAACCTAACACCCACAATCGACCGATCCGCCATGAGCAACGAAACCGCCGGCCGCCCGCCGGCCACCGACAAGAACACTGCCAAAAACGAGGCGCCGGCCGCCTCCAACTTCCTGCGCGCCATCATCGACGCCGACCTCGCCAGCGGCAAGCACGCCGGCCGCCGCGACCGCCAGCAGCATCCGCTGCCGACCGTGATCACCCGCTTCCCGCCGGAGCCGAACGGCTACCTGCACATCGGCCACGCGAAGTCGATCTGCCTGAACTTCGGGCTGGCGCGCGACTACGGCGGCCGCTGCCACCTGCGCTTCGACGACACCAACCCGGAAAAGGAAGAACAGGAATACGTCGACACCATCATCGACAGCGTGCGCTGGCTCGGCTTTTCCTGGCAGAACGACGGCCGCGAGCACCTGTATTACGCCAGCGACTACTTCGGCCAGCTGTACGCGATGGCCGAATACCTGATCACTGCCGGCCACGCCTACGTCGACAGCCAGAGCGCGGCCGAAATGGCCGCCAACCGCGGCAGCTTCAACGAGCCGGGCAAAAACTCGCCCTACCGCGACCGTCCGGCGGCCGAATCGCTCGACCTGTTCCGCCGCATGAAGGCCGGCGAATTCGCCGACGGCACGCACGTGCTGCGCGCCAAGATCGACATGGCCTCGCCCAACATGAACATGCGCGACCCGGCCATCTACCGCATCCGCCACGCGCACCACCACCGCACCGGCGACGACTGGTGCGTGTATCCGATGTACGACTACGCGCACCCGATCGAGGATGCGATCGAATACATCACGCATTCGGTCTGCACGCTGGAATTCCAGGACCACCGGCCGTTCTACGACTGGGTGCTGGAGCGGCTGGCCGAGGGCGGCTTCTTCGAAAAGCCGCTGCCGTATCAATACGAATTCGCGCGCCTGAACCTGACCTACGTCGTCACCAGCAAGCGCAAGCTGCGCCAGCTGGTCGAGCAGGGCATCGTCGACGGCTGGGACGACCCGCGCATGCCGACCATCGTCGGCATCCGCCGCCGCGGCTATACGCCGGAAGCGATCCAGCTGTTCTGCGAACGGATCGGCGTCACCAAGTCGGACGGCTGGATCGATTACAGCGTGCTGGAAACCTGCCTGCGCGAAGACCTCGACCCGAAGGCGCCGCGCGCCGCCGCCGTGCTGCGGCCGCTGAAGCTGATCATCGACAACTTCCCGGAAAGCCTGGCCGAGGAATGCAGCGCGCCGATCCACCCGCAGCACCCGGACCGCGGCCACCGCAGCTTCCCGATCACGCGCGAACTGTGGATCGAGCAGGACGACTTCATGGAAACGCCGGCCAAGGGCTATTTCCGCCTCTACCCGCCGACCGCCGACAAGCCCGGCAACCGCGTGCGCCTGCGCTACGGCTACGTGGTCGAATGCACCGGCTACGACAAGGATGAACACGGCAAGGTGATCGCCGTGCACTGCAACTACCTGCCCGACAGCCGCTCCGGCACCGAAGGCGCCGCCACCTACAAGGTCAAGGGCAACATCCACTGGGTCAGCACCGCGCACGCGCTGGAAGCCGAAGTGCGGCTGTACGACCGCCTGTTCACCGACCCGCAGCCGGACGCCGGCGGCAAGGACTTCATGCAGGTGCTGAATCCGAACGCCAAGGAAGTCGTGACCGCTTATCTAGAACCGGGGATGAAGCATGCGCTGCCGGAAGACCGCTATCAGTTCGAGCGGCATGGATATTTCGTGGCGGATCGGATGGATTCGAAGCCGGGGAAGCCGGTGTTTAATCGGGTGGTGACGTTGAAGGATTCGTGGGCACTCGGAAAGTAAATTCCAACTGATACTAATAATTTAGGAAATATATGGCAAAGATAATCTGTTTGTTTAATCACAAGGGCGGTGTCAGTAAGACAACGACGGCATTTAATCTTGGATGGATGCTAGGAAAACTTGGAAAGAAAGTCTTGCTTGCTGACTTTGATCCACAGTGCAACCTTACGGGCATGGTTCTTGGGTACAAAGGAATCGATGACCTTCAAAGTCTTTATTCAAAGGATGAGCCGCGCAATATAAAAGACGGCTTAGCGCCGGCCTTTGAGTCGCGCCCGTCTCCTATAGAGCCGGTTATATGCGAACCACTTGACGGACAAGCAAATGTTTATCTTTTACCCGGACATATCGGTTTGGCGGAGTACGAGGTAACGCTTGGGATAGCCCAAGAGCTCTCGGGCTCCTTACCGACACTTCGCAATCTGCCAGGTTCCCTGCGTCATCTGCTAGACATTACAGCTATGTCGTTGGGGATTGATTATGTATTGGTTGATATGAGTCCGAGCTTAGGATCGGTGAACCAGAACCTACTTACGACAAGCGACTATTTCATCGTACCGATGCATCCAGATTATTTTTCTGCAATGGCCATCGATTCATTAGCAAGTGTGATTCCGAAATGGAAAGCATGGTCTGATGCAGCAAAGCAGCTCGAAGTACTTCGGACGGCAAACTATCCCTTTCCACAGATCACTCCAAAATTTCTCGGCTCGATTGTCCAGAAGTATCGACCAAGAAACGGAAAAGCATCGAAGGCTTTTCAGGTGTGGATTGATGAACTAGCTACAGGCATAAATAAGACTCTTTTGCCAGCTTTGGACGCAAGCTCAATGCTGCTGCCGGCGCAAGCGTATAAAGATGCCGGATTCGAGCCGCATCAGCCTCTCATCGAAATGTCCGATTTCAACGGCCTCATTGCCGCATCTCAGCAGCACCAGGTACCGATCTACGAATTAACCGACGCACAACTCGATCAACAAGGTGCGGTACTCGAAAACTCAAAAAAGTCGATGGAGATATTCGAAAGCTTGTTCAAAACATGCGCTGAGCGAGTGATCGCTCTTACCGCTTGATTGACGCTGCCTCATGACACCAATTCAGCATTTTGATAATGATTTTTCGCGGCTTGATCAACTTGAAACGCTCCATACATTTCTAACCACACATACTACTGGAGTGATCGATACGTCAGACATGCTGCGCGCCGAGTATGTACTAGTTGTTAGCGCCCTAGATCATTATGTTCATTCACTTACATTAGCAAAGCTGCTTGATATTTTCGCGGGGCGGCGCCCACGCACACCCGGCTTTGAAAAATTCTTAATCCCAACGTCACTTGCGATTCAACTATCGAATCCACCAGCTGGGATAAGAGCGGAATCTCTTTTCGAGCAAGAGGTGAGAACCCGGCATAGCTTTCTTAGCTTTCAGCACCCGGACAAAATCGCCGATGCAATTCGCTTAGTTAGCGAAGTGAGGCTGTGGGATGAACTCTCCACATCGTTCACCATAAGTGCAAGGGCCTTAAAAGAGCAACTTATCAACATCGTCGATAGGCGAAATAAGATCGCACATGAATCGGACAAAAAGCCTGGGTTCCCCGGAGAACTATGGCCAATAGATAGGCAAATGGTCACCGAAACAAAGGCATTCGTGAAACAATTATGTTACGCGCTTGACACCCTCATTTCGTAATCTCACGGCTCCATATGAAAAGGGGCAGCATTGAATTATTCTTAATAAATAGGGGCAAGAGTTAATTTATTTCCAAGATCCAACGGACCGGCCCTACCCCTCCATCAGCCAAGAGGCGTTGCCCGCCTCGATGATCTTAGTCCGCTTTCGCCTGCTCACGCCAAGCCGATCCCTGGCGATGCAAGATGCAATCGCGATAATGACTACATCGCCGTCCTTGCCGACGCATAACCCAAGCCCATGACCGAAACGACCCAACTCCGCCGGATTAAAGGGGATTAAAGGGGTCAGAGTCAAATATTTTCCAGATGTAACTACGCCTGCCGACAGCACCCATGACCCCGATCCCAGACCTGAAGCGCGCGCGGACGATAGCGAGCCGGCTGGCGGCCGTCGCCTGCGCCCTGGTCGCCGCTACGGCTCTTGCCGGGCCGTCCTCTGACCGCAGCGGCGCCTCCCAGTGGCCGCAATCGGCCTCGGCGAGCAACTCCGCCAAGACCACCAGTCGAACCCTGATCGCGCCGAGCGGAATAGCGGTCGATTTGCCTGAACCGGCTTCACTGTCGAACCTTGGCGTTCGGCAGTGGTATCTGGATCAGGCAGCCCGGATTCCGCAATTGGTTGACTCGACGGCGACGCTCGAACAGCAAGCCAGGCAAGCTGTCGACCTGCGCAATGCGTTCAGATCGGCGGCGCGCGACGCCATGCTCGACCAGGAGACTGCGGACATGCTTCGTGCCACGAATCCGAATCTCACTTGGGACCAGGTCGTGCAAAAGTACTCGGCCGACCACTCCGGGGATGATTTGTGGCAACGAATTATTGGAGCAGCGCAGCGTACAAGAACCTCGGTCAACCGCTCACTGGGCTCTGCCCCGCCAAAGGAACCATGACGGACTTCAGCAAACAGGACAACTGGTCGGACGTGCCTGAATATGGCGGGAAGCCATTGTCGTGGAAGCGGTTGCGGGAGGCTCCTGATCGTTATGCCTTCCAGACGACGGTTCGATCTCAAGTCTGGAAGATCAGGCTGAACGACTTTCCAGACGAGCCTTTGTACACTTTGGTGGTGGATGGGCGAGACATCATTCACTTTAACGAATGGCCAATGGAGTGGCGGAAATAGCGGCTGACCAATGGATCTCATGCCAAGCTGCCCCCCGACGAGGGAAGATACAATCCCGGTAACACCCACATCGCCGTCCCTGCCGACGCATAACTCATGACCGACACAACCCAACTCCCGCCGCTCCCCGACCGCCTTTCCATCAATCCGCAGAGCCGCCACTACAATCCCGACCTGCTCAAACACGAAGTCGGCATCCGGCTGAACGGCAAGGAACATGTGAACGTGGAAGAGTATTGCATCAGCGAAGGATGGATTGCCGTGGCCTCCGGCAAGGCCAAGGATCGCAAGGGCAATCCGCTGCTGATCAGGCTCAAGGGCCAGGTCGAGGCCTTTTATCGCTGATCCGGATACGGGCCGCAAATGAAAAACGCCACGCTTCTCGCGTGGCGTTTTTTTCAGGCGCCGGTTCTCCCGGGCGCGCGTCAGAACTTGCCGATGAAATCGGCCTTGCCGATCTCGACGCCGTTGTGGCGCAGGATGTCGTAGGCGGTCGTCACGTGGAACAGGAAATTGGGCAGGCCGAAATGGATCAGGTAGTTCTGCCCCTGGAGCCGCATTTCGTAGGGCGCGCCCTTGTAGACGACGACCTCCCGCTCTTCGCTGCCGTTCACCTGGTCCGGCTTGACGCTATCGAGAAAATCGAGCGTTTTCGCGATGCGCGCATGGAGTTCCTCGAAGGTCTGCTCGGTGTCGGCAAACGAGGGAATGTCGACACCCGCCAGACGGGCGGCGATGCCCTTGGCGTTGTCGCTGGCGATCTGCACCTGCTTGGTCAAGGGCAGCATGTCGGGATACAGGCGCGCCTGCAGCAGCACGGCTGGGTCGATGTTCTTTTCGCGCGCATGCGCCTCCGCCTTGCCCAGAATGGCGTCCAGGCTGCGCAATAGTTGTTTCAGCAGCGGCACCGATGCCGCATACATGGAAATGCTCATGATGGCTCCTCGTGAATAAGAGAAAGGAAGGATCAGCCTCGTTCTAGAAATAAAACCGGGCGGTCCTTTTTGGTTTCAACGGCCTTTGATTCAGTGGTGATGGCCATGCTCGCCATGCACGTGCCCATGCGCGATCTCTTCCGCGGTGGCGGCGCGCACGCTCAGCACTTCCGCTTTTACGTGCAAGGCTTTGCCGGCCAGCGGGTGATTGCCATCCAGCATGACCTGATCGCCCTTGATCTTGAGCACGGTGAAAACCTGCTCGTGCCCGGCATCGGTATAGCCTTGCAGGGTGCCGCCCACCTTGACTCCGGGCGGAAAGTCCTTCTTGGAAATCGTGCGCGTCAGGCTTTCATCGCGCAGGCCGAACGCGTTTTCCGGCGCCAGATTCATCGTGGTCTTGAAACCGGCTTCCTGCCCTTGCAGGGCGGCTTCCAGTTTCGGGAACAGATTGTCATAACCGCCGTGCAGGTACGCGATGGGGGTCTTGCCGTTCTGGATGACCTTGCCGGTACTTTCGGCAACGGTCAGGCGCAGGGTGACCGCGGTGTCCTTGTCAATTTTCATGGGGCTGTTCTCGTATTAAAAGGGTTCGGGGTTCAGGACAGGCAGCAATATAGATCAAATCAAGACACACCGAGGCGTGAACGGACAGGCCAGGTCCTGCCTCAAGCTCCGGCATCATCCTTGGGCGCCTTGAACAGGTCCTCGAGCGCCTGCGATTTCCCTTGAGGTTGTACCCGCCCCGGACGTCCGGAGTACTCTTCTTCGATGTTGTCGCGGTAGTAGCTCCAGGCCGCGCCTGACGTCGACAATTTGCGCCACACCTCCTCGCCGACGCCCGAATAATCGATGGCGCTGCCATCGTCGAACTCGACCCGTAGCACACGCTCGCGCCGGTCGTAGCCGATCGCCCGGAGTTTGCCGGCATTGATCTTTTTCATTTCCATGATTGCCTCCATACGGATTGAACAAGGACCAGAGGGCCAATACTCGTTTGGCCGGAATACGCACTCCCTGTTCGCGCTGAGAGCCTGCCAGAAGGTAGCGTTCCACTGCCGCAAAACCTGTTATCGTCGGGAATTAAAAGGGTCGGAGTCAAATATTTTTTGATTCCCTTGGCGAATCAAGAGAAGGGCCGCATTGGCATTTCAACGATGCTTATCCTTCCTCGATTTTCTACGCTGCCTTGATCCCTCTCAATCGCTTCGCCGAACGTCGGTCTAGGGTCTAGCAAAACCCTCTTTCCAGTATGACTCAAGGAGAGAAGAGCATGTCAACCACGAACGCTTCTTCCGGCACCAACGTCCATGAAATCGCCGAGGGCATCTACCGCATCAACACCGGCATCGACGCGATCCCGGGCGGCTTTTCCTTCAATCAGTACCTGATCGTCGACGACCAGCCGCTGCTGTTCCACACCGGGCCGCGCAAGCTGTTTCCGTTGGTGCGCGAAGCGGTGACAAGCGTGCTGCCGGCCGACCGCCTGCGCTACATCGCGTTTTCGCATTTCGAGGCGGACGAATGCGGTGCGCTGAATGACTGGCTGGCGGTGGCGCCGCAGTCGGTGCCGCTGTGCGGCGGCATCGCGGCGATGGTGTCGGTCGACGACGTGGCCGACCGGCCGGCGCGCGCGCTGGCCGACGGCGAAGAAATCTCCCTGGGAAAACATGCGCTCAAATGGCTCGATACGCCGCACCTGCCGCACGGCTGGGAAACCGGCTATCTGATGGATGGCACGACCGGAACCCTGTTCTGCGGCGATCTGTTCACCCAGAACGGCCTCGGGAAGAAGGCGCTGACGGAGGACGACATCCTGGAGCCGAGCGAGGCGTTCCGCCAATCGCTGGATTATTTTTCGCACTCGATCCATGCGCGGAATCTGCTGGAAAAACTCGCGGCCGAATCGCCCACCACCCTGGCGTGCATGCACGGCAGCGCCTGGTGCGGCGACGGCGCACTGCTGCTGCGCGCCCTGGGCGAGCGGCTGGCGCAACAATAGAGCGCCGGCAGCTGCCCTTTTCCATATTGCGCATCGGCAGCGCCGGTCACCCACCCGCGTCATCGGCAACACAATGTCGGCGGGGTGGGCGCTGCACACCGGCAACGCCGAGAATCGATAGTGGGCGAACTCCCTTCCGGCTGCGCAATGTCGGCGACAGGAAGTGACGCAGGTCGCACCGACTCAAGCACGCCAAAATCCAGCCCAATGTCACAACGCGAGATGTTCGGCTTATGTTGCGCGTGTTCCCACTTCTCCAGGCCGTTTCGATCCCTTTTGAGTCCCGTCAATATTGCTTTCGCCCCCCTGTATTGGCGAAAGCACGCGCCCTATATTGAAATTTAACCAGCTGGACAGCATGGCCTTAAACATCCGGCTGGCGGTGCGAACAATCAAGCAATCAGTGGCGGAAGTCGCCATCAAGGAAATATCCGTGAACCCATGATCTCCGCGGCCAAAACAGTCAAGACGATTGATGGCCAAGATGCGGAAGGCTCGTGGATGGCAGGCAATCAGATGTAGATCGACCATACAACATCGTGACGATATTCATTTCGACGAATGTTTATGCGATTGAACGTTCCACCAATTATGATTTCACTGCCCTGCAAATGGGCGTTTGGAGCTATGTGATGAAACTTCTGACGGCGGTGGCACTTGTGGCCATGGTGGCAGGCTGCTCGATGTTGCCAACACGAGATACGAGCGGCAGTTCTGGCACTACTTCCAGCAGCAACACCTCTCAATCAAGTGTCAAGCAGGGTCCGTACTGGGCAGGTTGCTATTTTTATCCGGGGTGCAAGGACGTGCAGTAAATACAACGCGGTCCAATCTGGCACTTGCCCTATTGGACGAAAACGCTGCTTGGCTACTTGGAAATTCGATGAGGTGACTTTATCGAGCCACAAGTTCCAGCGGCTGGTGGAACGCCAGGCTGGCGGCGCGTCTTCGTCATTCAGCAATGAAGGCGACGTAAGTCTTCCCTGGAATATCCACGCGATGAATGTCCCGATCCCGGATCGGGACCCATTCACTATCTTGCCAGTCGGCCGATTGCCGCCCCTTCTTCAAGCCGACTTGGCTTCCACACCCTGATCGGCCCAGCGGTCGAATTCGGCCATCACTACCGCATAGGTCTTCTGGCTGATTTCGGGCAGCGCTCCGCCCAGGATCTTGGTCGCTTCGGCAAATCCCTTTTCGACGGCAGCGCGAATACTCGCCAGCTTGGATGGATCGCCGCCGATCGCGGCCTGGGCAAAGGTCAGGATACGCGCGGCCACTTGCTGCACGCCGTATTCACCGTCGTCGGCAATCGCGGCCTTGGCCTCGGCGATGGTTTCCGGGTCGGCGCTCAGGGTCTGCTCGCCGCTGATGACCTTTGCCATGCTCAAGCCCTGCTGTTCCAGCAGCGGCAGCAGCAGATCGAGGATTTCCCGTGTCTGGCGCTTCGATTCTTCCAGCATGGCGCTGACGTCGACTCCGGCGGCGGCATTGCTGCGCGGATCGGCGTAGGTGGCATCAGGAGCGGCGTTGCTGCCCAGCGTGACCTTGTCGGTGGCGCTCGGACTGCCGGCCGCCGGCTGGCTTGCGCGGGCGGAATCGTCTCTTGCGGCGGGAATGAAGGGTACCGGTGAGCGGGCGATGCTGGAAAGGGTGACGGCCATGATTTACCTCTCGGGAAAAAGGAACAAAGCGGAGCATAGGGGCGTGGCGTCGCCGGGCAGAGACGGATTTTCCGCAACGCTATCGGAGATAACGACAGCAGATCGAAAAACCTGAGGATCCGAAGGAAAAAGCTTGGCATCCGGGCAGGCCTCCCCCGCAATCGGCATAAATGCATACAATCGTCCGTGGCCGGTTCCGATCAGTCCGCAATACCGACCTGCCCAATCCCGGACAAATACAAAAAAATGCGCCCTTCGACTTGAAGTGCGTACAAGGTCAGGACCGACGAATCCGGATTCGCCTGATTTTTGGCCGGACTCTTTCCACCGATTCACTGGGAGTGCAATTCGATGAAAGAACCGCGCTATGCCTGGGTTGTCGTCTGGGCAGCATTCGTCAACCTGGCGGTGATCTTCGGGGTCGCCTATTCGTTCGCGGCGTTTTTCGAATCCTTCGCCACCGCCTTCAATGCGCAGCGCGCCGACGTCTCGCTGATCTTCGGGCTGTCGGGGCTGATCTATTTCGTGCTTGGCGCCGGCGCCGGCATGCTGGCCGACCGCTACGGGCCGCGCGTAGTGTGCTGCGCCGGCATGATGTGCATCGCGGCGGCCCTGTTCGCCACCAGCTACGCGACCTCGATGGCGGTGGTCTACCTGTGCTACGGCGTCGGCGTCGGGGTCGGCATCGCGCTGGTCTATACGCCGGCGATCGCCTGCGTGCAGCCGTGGTTTTCGCAGCGGCGCGGGCTGGCGGCCGGCATCGCCAGTGCCGGGA
>JBATWJ010000127.1:0-1780 GCA_049672545.1 Burkholderiaceae bacterium | reverse complement strand
GCGCCGCGCTGCGCCTGATCGCCGGCCGCATCCGCGCGCTGGCGCGCAAGACCGACGCCCTGCCGGCGCAGGTGGTCGCCGAAGTGCTGCTGCACACCAATCGTTTCCTGCTGCTGCTGGTGGCGCTGTTGATCGGCTTCGGCACCATCGACCTGACGCCGAGCTGGACGCTGTGGCTGGAGCATGGCTGGGTGCTGGCGCTCGGCTTGCAGATCGGGCTGTGGCTGAACCGCGGCATCAGCCTGTGGCTGAACCGGCAGGCCGCCGGCGCCGGCCAGATCGACCCGCGCAACCGTGCCACCACCACCACGCTGGTGTTCCTGCTGCGGCTGCTGGTCTGGGTCACGGTGGCGCTGGCGGTGCTGGCCAACCTGGGCGTGAACATCACGGCGCTGGTAGCCAGCCTCGGGATCGGCGGCATCGCGGTGGCGCTGGCGCTGCAGACCATCCTGTCGGACCTGTTCGCGTCGCTGGCGATCGCGCTCGACAAGCCGTTCGAGATCGGCGACTTCATCATCTTCGGCGACACCCTTGGCACCGTCACCCACATCGGCGTCAAGACCACGCGCATCCAGAGCCTGTCCGGCGAGCGCATCATCATTTCCAACACCGAGCTGCTGAAGCAGACCGTGCACAACTACAAGCACATGCAGCAGCGCCGCGTGGTGTTCGGCTTCCGGCTGTCGTACCGCACGCCGGTCGAGCAGGTGGCGGCGATTTCGCAGGCGGTGCGCGAGATCATCGAGGCGATCGACAACACGCGCTTCGACCGCGCCCATTTCAAGACCTTCGGCGACAGCGCGCTGGAATACGAAGTGGTGTACTACGTGCTGAGCCCGGAGTACAACGTCTACATGGACATCCAGCAGCGCATCAACCTGGAACTGATGCGCGTCTGCGCCGCGCGCGGCGTGCGCTTCGGCCATCCGCTGCGGGTGCTGCAGGAAGCCGCCGCGGAAGAAGCGGCGATGGAGATGGAAGCGGCGGCCGGCTGAGTCCCGCTCAGTGGCGGCGTGCCTCCAGCACGCCGGCCACGTCGCGGATCACCGACAGCGCCTTCTGCAGCTGCGCGGTGGAGCCGATCTCGGCGGTGAAGGCCATGCGCGCCTGCCCTTTCGCGCTTTGCGTGCTGACGCCGATGACGTTGATTTTTTCGCGCAGCAGCACGTCGGAAATATCGCGCAGCAAGCCCTGCCGGTCGTTCGCCAGCACGAACAGGTCGACCGGATAGACGGTGTCGGCGGCCGGCCGGCCCCAGGTGGTCTGGATCACCCGCTCCGGCGCGCGCAACTGCATCTGCGCGAAATTCTTGCAGCTGGCGCGATGGATCGACACGCCCTTGCCGCGCGTGACGAAGCCGACGATCGCGTCCGGCGGCGCCGGCTTGCAGCATTTCGCCAGCTGTGTCAGCAGACCGTCGGTGCCGACCACCAGCACGCCCGACTTGGCGCCCTGGGCGACGCTGGAGGCGCGGCTCTTGCGCGTGATCGCGACCTCGTCCGGCTCGGTCTCCCGGGCCGCCTCGTCGCCGTGCAGCGCCTGCTCGACCAGACGCATGCTGAACAGATCCTTGCCGAGCGCCAGGTACAGTTCGTCCGGCTTCGGAAAGCCGAGCTTGCGCGCCAGCTCTTCCAGGTTGACCGCGGTCTTACCCTCGCGCTGCAGCGTTTTTTCGAGCAGCGCGCGGCCGTGCGCCAGCGTTTCCTCGCGCTCCACCGCATTGAACCAGGCGCGCACCTTGGCGCGGGTGCGGCTGCTGGCCGCGTAGCCGGGCGACAGC
>JBATWJ010000126.1:0-2263 GCA_049672545.1 Burkholderiaceae bacterium | reverse complement strand
CCGCCGTGCTCGGCCAGAAAGGCCGACCATTCCGGCCACCAGCTGCCGGGATGTTCCTGCGCGCTGCGCAGCCAGTCGGCGGCGCTGGAGGCGATGTGGTCGGCGCGCCAGTAGCTGCGCTTGTTCTTGGCCGGCGAATTGATGACGCCGGCGACGTGGCCGGAAGCCCCCAGCACGAAGCGGTTGCGGTTCGGTTTTTTCGGGTTCAGCAGCGCCGCCGACGCATACGCCGCTTCCCACGGCACGATGTGGTCGTCGCGCGAACCGTACAGGAAGGTCGGCGCGTTGATCTTGCCGAGATCGACCGGCTGTCCGCGCACCGTCAGCCGGCCCGGGTCCTTCAGCGCATTTTCCAGGTACATGTGGCGCAGGTAGTAGCAGAACATCGGTCCCGGCAGGTTGGTGCTGTCGGCGTTCCAGTACAGCAGGTCGAAGGGACGCGGCTCCTCGCCCTTCAGGTAGTTCGATTCGACGTAGTTCCACACCAGGTCGTTCGGCCGCAGGCTGGAGAACGATGCGGCGAAATCGCGCCCCGGCATCAGGCCGCCCTGGCCGATGGCCCGCTCGCGCATCGCCACCTGCATCTCGTCAATATAGACTTCCAGCACGCCCGGGTCGGAAAAATCCAGCAGCGTGGTCAGCAGAGTCAGGCTGGCGAGCGGCTTTTCACCGCGTCCGTACAGGAGCGCCAGCGCGGTCGACAGCAGCGTGCCGCCGACGCAGAAGCCGAGCGCATTGATTTGCGGCTGGCCGCTGATTTCCTGCACCAGCGTGACCGCGCGAACCACCGCGTCCTCGATGTAGTCGTCCCAGCCGAGCTGGCCCAGCGTTTCGTCCGGGTTGCGCCACGACAGTAGAAACACCGTATGACCCTGCTCCACCGCGTAGCGCACCAAGGAATTTTCCGGCTGCAGGTCAAGCAGATAGAATTTGTTGATGCAGGGCGGCACCATCAGCAACGGCCGCTCGTAGACGGTGCGCGTCTGCGGCTTGTACTGGAGCAGCTGAAACAGCGGGTTCTCGAACACCACCGCACCTTCGGTGATGGCGACGCTCTTGCCGACCTCGAACGCCGATTCGTCGGTTTGCGAAATCCGTCCCTTTTGCAGGTCGGCAAAGAGCTGCGCGGCGCCCTTGGCGAGGCTGACACCGCCGCTCTCCAGCAGCCTTTGCTGCGCTTCCGGATTGGTGGCGAGGAAATTCGACGGCGAAATCGCATCCGTCATTTGTTGTACGGCAAAACGGATCTTGCGCTTCACCTTCGGCTCGGCCTGCACCGCGTCGGCCAGTTCGCTCAGATAGCGCGCGTTCAGCAGATAGGCGGCGGCATTGAATGCGAATAGCGGATTGGCACTCCAGGCCGGCGCCGCGAAGCGCTTGTCGGCCAGTGCCGGCGGCTTCGACTGCAGCATGTCCTGCCACAGTTCGGACAGTTGCCGCATGTAATCCTGCTGCAACTGCGACACTCGCGCCGGGTCGAGCTTGACGCCGAGCTCTTCCAGCCTGGCGGCGAATCCGGCGCCGTCCGCCAGCGCCGGCGGCTTCACCCAGGCCTGCCAGGCGGCCGGATCGGACAGTTGCGTCAACCAGCGGGCGTAGACATTCTCGGAAGTGGACATGCGCGCATCCTCGTTCTCACGTATGGTTACGGCTTTGCGCAGGGATCGGGCTTGTTATGCATATCGTAGCCATCGCTTGGATATACGTCGTTCTGATGATGGCCATCACCGAGCGCACCGTGGTTGCAGCCATTATGACGTTTTTGCTATACGGTGTGTTGCCCTTGACAATTATTTTGTATCTGGGCGGGACCACGCGCCGCCGGCGCCGCGCCTGGCGCGCGCGGCAGCATGCCGCCGACCTGAAAAGCGCCGCTGATGCCAAGGACAATGCCGCGCCGACGCCGGAAGCATGACCGCTATTCGCGCCAGATGAAGGAGCCGATGCGGCCGGTGACGCCGTCGCGCCGGTAGGAATAGAAGCGGCGTGCATCGGTATAGGTGCACAGGCCGCCGCCCGCTATCGAATCGATACCGATCCGGCGCAGCCGCGCGCGCGCCAGCACATAGATGTCGGTCAGGTATTTGCCGGGACGCGCCGCGATCGGCGCGAAGGCGGCGTCCAGCGCACCGTCGCCGCCGACGAAGACCTGCCGCACGTCTTCTCCTACCTCGAAGGCCGCCGGCCCGATCGCTGGTCCGAACCAGGCCATCAGGTCGCCGGCCCCGGCGGCGCGCATCGCCGCCGCCGTCCGTTCCAGTAC
>JBATWJ010000125.1:0-1573 GCA_049672545.1 Burkholderiaceae bacterium | reverse complement strand
GACTCGGGCGGCGCAGTGCGGGCGTCGCGCTTGCCGTACAGCGGCTGGTTCGGATCGGTGATGGCGCCGGCGGCGTCGGCCGGCTTGTCCGGGCGCGCCATCTTGTTGATGAACGGCACCGGCGCTTTCATGATCATCACCGCCACCACCACGGCGATCGACAGCCCGATGATCAGGCCGAGGATCAGCCCGAGGAAGGTGCCGCCGGCCTGCTTGCGTTTGTAGTCGAACATGGGTTCCTGTTTCCGCGGCGGGTCGCCGCTCACATCCTGGCCGGCGCCGAGACGCCGAGTAGCGCCAGGCCGTTGCGCAACACCTGGCGGGTCGCCCACAGCAGGGCCAGCCGCGCCATTTTAATCGAAGCATCGTCCACCAGGACGCGCTCGGCGTTGTAGTAGCCGTGCAGCTCGCCGGCCAGTTCGCGCAGGTAGAACGCGACCTGGTGCGGGCCCAGTTCGGCCAGCGCCTTCTGCAGCGTTTCCGGGTATTCGGCCAGCTTGGCCAACAGCGCCGCCTCGCGCGGCGCGGTCAGCGGCGCGACGTCGGCATCGGCCAGCAGCGCCTCGTCGCCGCCCCACTGCGCCATCACCGAGCAGATGCGCGCATGCGCGTACTGCACGTAGTAGACCGGGTTTTCGTCGGACTGCGCGCGCGCCAGGTCGACGTCGAACACGAACTCGGTGTCGGCCTTGCGCGAAATCAGGAAGAAGCGCACCGCGTCGCGGCCACGGGTCAGGTCGGCGGCGCCGTCGCCGGCCGACCATTCGATCAGGTCGCGCAGCGTGACGTAGGAGCCGGCGCGCTTGGAGATCTTCACTTCCTCGCCATTGCGCATCACGGTGACCATCTTGTGCAGCACGTAGTCCGGATAACCCGCCGGGATGCCGATGTCGAGCGCCTGCAGGCCGGCGCGCACGCGCGCGATGGTGCCGTGGTGGTCGCTGCCCTGGATGTTGATCGCCTGGCCGAAGCCGCGCTGCCATTTGCTGACGTGATAGGCGACGTCCGGCACGAAATAGGTGTAGCTGCCGTCGGACTTCTTCATCACCCGGTCCTTGTCGTCGCCGTACTCGGTGCTGCGCAGCCACAGCGCGCCTTCGGCCTCGTAGGTCTTGCCGGCGGCGGTCAGCGCCGCCACGGTGTCGGCGACGCGGCCGTCGGCGTACAGCGACGACTCCAGGTAATAGTGGTCGAACTTGACGCCGAACGCCTGCAGGTCCAGGTCCTGCTCGTGGCGCAGGTAGGCCACCGCGAAGCGGCGGATCGAATCGAGGTCGTCGGCGTCGCCGCTGGCGGTGACCGGCGCGCCGTCGCTGGCGGACACGGTCTTGCCGGCCAGGAAATCGGCGGCGATGTCGGCGATGTAGTCGCCGTTGTAGGCGGCCTGCGGCCAGTCGGCGTCGCCGGGCTTCAAGCCCTTGGCGCGCGCCTGCACCGACAGCGCCAGGTTGGCGATCTGCACGCCGGCGTCGTTGTAATAGAACTCGCGCGTGACCTCGAAGCCCTGCGACTGCAGCAGCGCCGCCATCGCGTCGCCGAGCGCGCCCTGGCGGCCGTGGCCGACGTGCAGCGG
>JBATWJ010000124.1:0-20759 GCA_049672545.1 Burkholderiaceae bacterium | reverse complement strand
CCGCCGCCGCGTCAACCGCCTGCCGCTCGGCGCCGCCGCGCTGGCCGGCACCACCTTCCCGATCGACCGCGAACGGGTCGCCAAGACGCTCGGCTTCGACGGCGTCTGCCGCAATTCGCTGGACGCGGTATCGGACCGTGACTTCGCCATCGAATTCTGCGCCGCCGCGGCGCTGGTGATGACGCACGTGTCGCGCATGTCGGAAGAGCTGGTGATCTGGATGAGCCCGCGGGTCGGCTTCATCGACATCGCTGACCGCTTCTGCACCGGCTCCTCGATCATGCCGCAGAAGAAGAACCCGGACGTGCCGGAACTGGCGCGCGGCAAGACCGGCCGCGTCAACGGCCACCTGGTCGCGCTATTGACGCTGATGAAGGGCCAGCCGCTGGCCTACAACAAGGACAACCAGGAAGACAAGGAGCCGCTGTTCGACGCCGCCGATACCGTGATCGATACGCTGCGCATCTTCGCCGACATGGCGCGCGGCATCACGGTCAAGCCGGAAGCGATGCGCGCCGCCGCGCTGCAAGGCTATGCGACCGCGACCGACCTCGCCGACTACCTGGTCAAGAAAGGTTTGCCGTTCCGCGACGCGCACGAAGCGGTGGCGCGCGCGGTGCGCACCTGCGAGCAGCGCTCCTGCGACCTGACCGACCTCGGCCTGGACGAGTTGCGCGCGTTTGCGCCGCAGATCGACGCCGACGTGTTCGCGGTGCTGACGCTGGAAGGCTCGGTGGCCGCGCGCGATCACATCGGCGGCACCGCGCCGACCCAAGTGCGGGCGGCGATCGCCGACTGGCGCCGGCAATTGCAGTAGCGGGCCGCGGTCCAAGGACGTGCATGGAATGGCGCGACGACAATCGCTTGACCTTCCCACTGCTGAAAGGTTTACAGTGACTTATTCTGTCTGGAATACGGCCGCCGCCCACCGAATGACGCAATGAAACGCACGCTGCAGACCCTGCTGCTCCTGCTGCTGATGGCATCGCTCCCGCTCCAGAGCGGGGCGGCGGCATGGCGCCTGGCCTGCGGACCGGATCATGCGCGCCAGGCAGTGATGGCCGGCAGCCATCATGGCGGCGATCACCAGGTCGCTGCGGCCCATCCGCATCAACATGCAGACCACGCGTCGCCGGCGGCAGATACCGCCGGCGCTTCCGCGACCGATCATGCTCCGGTCCCGGATCTGCATCCGCATTCGACCTGCAGCACCTGCACCAGTTGCTGCACCGGCAGCGCCGCCCCGCCACCGATGCCCGGCCTGGCGCCCACCTACGCCACTCCGATCTTTTCCGCCCTGCCCTCTTCTCCTCTGCTCGCCGGTTTTATTCCGGCTGGCCTGGAGCGCCCTCCCAAACACGTTTTCGCTTGATCGACGCGTGGGGTTGAGCGCGGTGAACGGCGTCCGTTCGCTGATCGCATCCCTGCGTCAGACTGCGTGCTCCACCACGCCCGTTCCATCGATTCAGGGGAAATCATGCTTTTTTCATACCAGTGGACAGCCGCCGTGCTGGTCTTGCTGCCGCTTGCCGCGCCGGCGCAATCGATCGAGCAACGACCGCACCCAGCCGACGCCAGCGTCGCGGTGCCGGCGCCCGGCTATGCCTCCGCATTCGACCGCTACCAGCCGCTGATGGACGAGCCGGTGCCGCCGCACCAACTCTGGCGCGACGCCAACCATCAGGTCGCAGCCCAGGCCGACCACAACACCCATACCGCGGACCATGCCGCCCCCGACCCGGCGCCCGCGGCGCCAATGAAGCACCACGGGCATCACTAACACGAGAGCCAAGCATGGACATGCAAAAATTTTCAGCCGCCCTGCGGCCGCTCACCGCGGGACTGCTCGTTGTGGTGCTGGCCGGCTGTGCCACTTTCTCCCCGGATGGCGGGCTCGACAGCGTGGCAACACTGACCAGCGAGCGCACCGGAGTGGCGGTGCAATTTTCTCCACCAACGCACGATACCGGCATGGTGGACGAGCGCATCGGGCAATTGCTGCAGCAACCGCTGTCGCCCGAGACGGCAGTCCAGATCGCCCTGCTGAACAATCCCGGCCTGCGTGTCTCCCTGGCGGAACTCGGCATCGCCGAAGCCGATCTGGTCCAGGCGGGGCGCCTGCGCAATCCGGGATTGTCGTTTTCCCGCATGCACGGCGGCGGCGAACTGGAGATTGAACGCGGCATCCTGGTCGACCTGGCCGGCCTGCTGACGATGCCGCTGCGCACCGACATCGAAAGCCGGCGGTTCGAGCAGGCCAAGCTGCAGGCAGCCGCCGATGCCGTCCGCCTGGCGGCAGCCGCACGCGCTGCGTATTTCAACGCAGTAGCCGCATGCCAGACCGTCGGCTACATGGAACAGGTGCAAACCGCCGCGAAAGCCGGCGCCGAACTGGCAAAACGGATGGCCCGCGTAGGCAACTGGAGTCAGCTGGATGCGGCGCGCGAGCAGGTATTTCATGCCGATGCCGCCGCGCAGCTGGCCCGCGCGCGCCACGCCGCCACCGCGGCACGCGAACAGTTGACGCGCCTCTTGGGCCTGTGGGGCGCGGACACCGCCTTCAAGCTGCCCGGGCGCTTGCCCGAGCTGCCGCAAGCTCCACGGGAAATGATCGACATTGAAGCGCAGGCGATATCGCAGCGGCTCGACCTGCAGATGGCCAGGCGCGATGCCGAAGCGACCGCCAGCGCTCTCGGGCTGACCAGGACCACCCGTTTCATCAACGTCTTCGACGCCGGCTATGTGAACAAGAGCGTCACCGATAGGCCGCGCGAGAACGGCTATGCGCTGACGCTCGAACTACCGCTGTTCGACTGGGGCGAGGCCCGCACCGCGCGTGCGGAAGCGACCTACATGCAGTCGGTCCACCGGGTCGCCGAGACTGCTATCCGCGCCCGCTCGGAAGTGCGCGAAGCCTACTCCGGTTACCGCACCGCGTACGACCTCGCCCGGCACCTGCGCGACGAGGTCGTACCGCTGCGCAAGAGAATTTCCGATCAGGTGCTGTTGCGCTACAACGGCATGCTGGCCAGTGTTTTCGAACTGCTGGCCGATGCCCGCGACCAGGTGCACAGCGTCAATACGGCGATCGAGGCGCAACGCGATTTCTGGATAGCCGACACCGGTTTGCGGGCAGCCGTGAACGGCAGCGGACAGGTACCCCGGACCACCGTGGCCGCGCGCCACTGAAAGGATTCATCATGGTTTCACGCAGAAACTTCTTTACCGGTGCCGCCGCGCTGCTGGGCGCCGGGCTGGTCAGCCGGACCGGCGCCGCGTCGCTGCCCGAAGCGCCGACGATGGATAGCGCCTCGACGCAGGCGCCGCTGGCGCCGGCCAATGGCCGGCCCTACCATCCGGTGGTCACGCTCAACGGCTGGTCGCTGCCGTGGCGCATGAACAATGGTGTCAAGGAATTCCACCTGGTGGCGGAGCCGGTGGTGCGCGAACTGGCGCCCGGCATGAAGGCCAATCTATGGGGCTATAACGGCCAGTCGCCGGGGCCGACCATCGAAGTGGTCGAAGGCGACCGGGTCCGTATCTTCGTCACCAACCGGCTGCCGGAGCAAACCAGCATCCATTGGCATGGCCAGCGGCTGCCGAACGGCATGGATGGCATTGCCGGCCTGACCCAGTCGCCCATCCCGGCCGGCAAGACCTTTGTCTACGAATTCGTTGCCAGACGCCCCGGCACCTTCATGTATCACCCGCATACCGACGAAATGACGCAGCTGGCGATGGGAATGATGGGGTTTTGGGTGACCCATCCGAAAGACCCGAGTTTCATGAAGGTCGACCGCGATTTCGTTTTCCTGCTGAACAGTTTCGATATCGCGCCCGGCAGCTATACGCCGAAGATCAGCACGATGCTCGACTTCAACCTGTTCGCCTTCAACAGCCGCGTCTTTCCCGGCATCGATTCGATGAACGTGCGCCAGGGCGACCGCGTGCGCATCCGCTTCGGCAACCTGACCATGACCAACCATCCGATCCACCTGCACGGTCACGAGTTCGAGGTGAGCGGCACCGATGGCGGCTGGGTGCGTCCCGAGGCGCGCTGGCCGGAAGTCACGGTCGACGTCGCGGTCGGCCAGATGCGGGCGATCGAATTCGTCGCCACCGATGCCGGCGATTGGGCCTTCCATTGCCACAAATCGCATCACACGATGAATCCGATGAGCCATGATGTGCCGACCATGATCGGCGTCGATCACCGCGGCCTGGCCGAGAAAATCAATCGGCTAATACCGGATTACATGGCCATGGGCGAACGCGGCATGGCCGGCATGGGCGAGATGGCGATGCCGTTGCCGGCCAACACGCTGCCGATGATGAGCGGCCAGGGTCCGTTCGGCGGCATCGAGATGGGCGGCATGTTCACCGTCGTCAAGGTGCGCAAGGAGCAAAAACCCGGCGACTACCGGGACCCCGGCTGGTACCGGCATCCGGCCGCGACGGTTGCCTACGAGTGGAGCGGAGCCGTCCCGGAGCCGGCACGCAGCCAATCCGCCGGCGGCCAATCGATGCCGGCAGCAAACACGCCGGTGGAGACCGAAGCGCACCCGCAAAAGCGGTCCGGGCACGGCGGCTCCGGGCACCACCATTAGTAATCGTCAACAATTACCCACCAAGGAACCCATCATGCAAAGACGCAGCGTTTTACTGGCGATCCCGGCCATCCTCCTCGGCACTCCCTTGATCGTCCATGCGGCGGCTCCGCTGGTCGAAGTGTACAAAAGCGCCTCGTGCGGCTGTTGCACCGACTGGGTGCGGCATTTGCAGAACAATGGCTTTACTGTCAAGGCACAGGATGTGGACAATCCGTCCGACTACCGGGAAAAATTCCGCATGCCGCAGGAACTCGGCTCCTGCCACACCGCGCGGGTCAGCGGCTACACGCTCGAAGGCCATGTGCCGGCGCGCGAAATCCGGCGTCTGCTGGCGGAACGGCCGCGCGCCGTCGGCCTGGCGGTACCGGCCATGCCGATGGGTTCGCCCGGTATGGAAGGCCATCGCAGCGATCCGTACGATGTCTTGCTGGTCGGCGCCGATGGCCGCTACACGGTGTACCGGCACTATCCCGGCAAGTAGCAGGCGCGCGCAACGGACCGGCCGAGGTCGGTCCGGGCCGTCAAGTCTTGCGGGCGGCCAAGTACGGCGCCAGGCGCCGCCCCATTTCCTCGCCGAGCGCCTGCAGTCCGCTCATCGGCCGGATCATCACTTCGAAGTCGACGATCCTGCCGTCTTCGTCGAAGCGGATCAGGTCGATCCCCTTCAGTTCGCGCGTGCCGACGCGGGCGGAAAACTCCAGCACCACGGACAGGCCGTCGGCGCTGGCCAGCTGGCGGTGATAGGCGAAATCCTGAAACACCTGGATCACGGTGTTCAGAATCGTCGCCACCACCGGCGCGCCCGAATACGGGTGATGCGCCATCGGCGAGCGGAACACCGCCTGCGGGTGCAGCAGTTCGGGCAAGGCGCCCAGGTCACGCCGTTCGATCATGGCGTGCCAGCGCTTGAGCGCGGCGGCGGCTTCCGGGTGGAGTGCGAGTTCGGACATGGTCGGTTCCTCGGTTGGTGGATCGGTATGGCCCGTCTAGAGCTGCGCCGCCAGCCGCGCGCCCTGGTCGATCGCGCGCTTGGCATCCAGTTCGGCCGCTTCGGCAGCGCCGCCGATCAGGTGCACGCGGTGGCCGGCGGCGGCCAGTTCCTGCTGCAGCTCGCGCAGCGGATGCTGGCCGCTGCAGACGATCACGGTGTCCACCGCCAGCAACTGCGGTGCACCACCGGCGACGCGGATGTGCAGGCCGTCGTCGTCGATCTTCAGGTATTCGACCGCGTTGATCATCTGCACCTGCCGGTTCTTCAGGCCGGTACGATGAATCCAGCCGGTGGTCTTGCCAAGGCCGTCGCCGATCTTGGAGGCCTTCCGCTGCAGCAGGAAGACCTGGCGCGCCGCCGCCGGCGGTTGCGGCGCAATGCCGGCCACGCCGCCGCGCGCCTGCAGGTCGAGGTCGATGCCCCATTCGCGCCAGAACGCTGCGCGGTTCAGGCTGCTGGCTTCACCCTGGTGAGTGATCAGTTCGCAGACATCGAAGCCGATGCCACCGGCGCCGATCACGGCGACGCGCCGGCCGACCGGCTTGCGCTGCAGGATCGCGTCCAGGTAGCCGATCACCTTCGGATGGTCGATACCGGGAATCTCGGGCGTGCGCGGCACGATGCCGCTGGCCAGCACCACTTCGTCGAAGCCGGCCTGCTTCAATTGCTCGGCCCCGACGCGGGTGTTCAGGCGCAGGTCGACGCCGCTGCTGTCAATCCTGTGGCGGAAATAGCGCAGGGTTTCATGGAATTCCTCCTTGCCGGGAATGCGCTTGGCGAGGTTGAACTGGCCGCCGATCTCGGTACCGGCGTCGAACAGGGTGACCCGATGGCCGCGGTCGGCGGCAATCGTCGCGGCCGCCAAGCCGGCCGGCCCGGCGCCGACCACGGCGATCTTCTTCGGCCGGGCTACCGGCAGGTAATTCAGTTCGGTTTCATGGCAGGCGCGCGGATTGACCAGGCACGAAGTCAGCTTGCCGCCGAAGGTATGGTCGAGGCAAGCTTGGTTGCAGCCGATGCAGGTGTTGATCTGCTCGGCGCGGCCGGCGGCGGCCTTGTTGACGAAATCGGGATCGGCCAGGAATGGCCGTGCCATCGACACCATGTCGGCGTCGCCGTCGGCCAGCACCTGTTCCGCCACTTCCGGCGTATTGATGCGGTTGGTGGCGACCAGCGGAATGCCGACCGCGCCGCGCAGCCTGGCCGTCACCTTGGTGTAGGCGGCGCGCGGCACCTTGGTGGCGATGGTCGGGATGCGCGCCTCGTGCCAGCCGATGCCGGTGTTGATGATGGTGGCGCCGGCCTGCTCGACCGCCTTCGCCAGCTGCACGATCTCGTCCCAGTCGCTGCCTTCCTCGACCAGATCCAGCATCGACAGCCGGTAGATCAGGATGAACTCGGGGCCGACCGCGGCGCGCACGCGGCGCACGATTTCCACCGGCAGCCGCATTCGGTTTTCGAAGCTGCCGCCCCAGCGGTCGGTGCGCCGGTTGACGTGCGCGACCAGGAACTGGTTGATCAGGTAGCCTTCCGACCCCATGATCTCGACGCCGTCGTAGCCAGCCCGCTGCGCCAGCAGCGCGCAGCGGACGAAGTCGCCGATCTGCTTTTCGATCCCCTCCTCGTCCAGTTCGCGCGGCGTGAACGGATTGATCGGCGCCCGCAGCGCGCTGGCCGAGACCGAATGCGGATGGTAGGCGTAGCGGCCGGCGTGCAGGATCTGCATGCAGATCTTGCCGCCCGCTTCGTGCACCGCGTCGGTGACGATCCGGTGCTGCTGCGCCTGTTCCGGCGTGGTCAGGATGGCGGCGCCGGCGGCGACCGCGCCCTCTTCGTTGGGGCCGATGCCGCCGGTGACCATCAGGCCGACGCCGCCGCGCGCACGCTCGGCGAAGAATGCCGCCATCCGTTCGAAGCCACGCGGCAGCTCTTCCAGGCCGGTATGCATCGAGCCCATCAGCACGCGGTTCTTGAGGACGGTGAAGCCGAGGTCGAGCGGCTGCAGCAGATGCGGGTAAGGGACAGGTGTCATGGGTTCTCCGATTTTTCGTTTGGACGGCGGCACCCGACCGGTGCGGCAGCGAAGCCACCGCCGACCCGGCGCCGGCGTCTCTGTTTTTGTGGTTGGCGACAGGCAGTCTACGAAGCAATCTTATCAGTGTCAAGATACTTAACCATATTAAGATTGCGAACTGGCGCCGCGCCCGGCGCTGTCCTTCTATGGATGCAGACGATGGCCAAAAAAAGCACAGCGCATGCGCGCGACACCTACCACGTGGGCAACCTGGCGCCGCTGCTGCTGGACGCCGCGCGCGCGCTGCTGGACCAGGAGGGGCCAACCCGCTTGTCGTTGCGGGCGGTGTCGGAGCGGGTCGGGGTCAGCCCGACCGCGGCCTATCACCACTATGCGAACCGGGCCGAGCTGCTCGGCCACCTGGCGGCGCAGGGTTTTCGCGAACTGGCGGCGGCGCTGGCGGCGCGCGACAGCGATGCCGATGGGCATCCGCTGCGGGCGGCGAGCCTGGCCTATTTCCGCTTCGCGCGTCGCAATCCGGCGCTGTACCAGTTGATGTTCGGCCCCGAATTCGCCGCCGGCGCCATGATCCCGGAGCTGCGGCAGGCGCGCGAGGAATCGTTCGGGCAGTTGAAGGGCATCATCGCCGAGCTGCTGCGGCTCGACATCGGCACCCCGGAAGTGCGCAGCGCCGCGCTGGCCGGCTGGTCCTGCGTGCATGGACTGGCGTCGCTGGCGATCCACGGCGTGCTGCAATTCCCGGCCGGCGCCAGCGACGACCGCTTCGTCGATCGTGCGCTGCAGGGATTCGAATACCTGTTCAAGGCCGGCCAGGAGCCGGCGCCCGGCCGCTGAGCGGCGGCGACTATTTCGGGTACAGCACCATTTGCGTGCAGCGGAACAGCGCGATGGTCTTGCCGGATTCGCGGTGCGTCACCACTGCGTCCCACACCTGCGTGGTGCGGCCGAGGTGGACCGGGCGAGCGACGCATTCGATGGTGCCGTCACGCGCAGTACCGAGGTGATTGGATTTCAGTTCGACCGTGGTGAAGCCGGCGGCGTCCGGCGGCAGGTTGGCGATGCAGCCGTAGCCGCAGGCGGTATCGGCCAGCGTGACCACGCTGCCGGCGTGGAGGAAACCGTTGGGCGCCATCAGCTCTGTCTTCACCGCCAGTTCGGCCTTGACCTCCGCCGGTTCGGCGTGGCTGACGACGATGCCGAGATGGCCCGGCAGATGGCCGTGGCCGTTGCGGTTGAATTGTTCTGCAAAGGACATGGGGCAGGTACTTTCCGGTTACGGGATAGGAGCGGCCGCCGGCGCGGCCAAGTTGCGCGCATTGTGGCACAGGACAGCCAAGGCCATCATCCGCCTACAAACCCAGCCCGGCACCGGCGCCAAACAGCGTCGCCAGCCCCAGCAGCGCGAAGATCGCGGCCGCGATCCCATGCACCAGCCGTACCGGCACGCGATTGGCAATGCGGCCGCCGAGCAGCACCGCCGGCACGTTCGCCAGCATCATGCCGACCGTGGTGCCGGCCACCACCGGCAACAGGTCCCGGTATTGCGCGGCCAGCGCGATGGTGGCGATCTGCGTCTTGTCGCCCATCTCGGCCAGGAAGAAGGCGATCAGCGTGGTGCCGAACACGCCGAACTGCGCCAGCCGCGCATCCTTTTCGTCGAACTTGTCAGGCACCAGGATCCACGCCGCCATCGCCAGGAACGAAGCGCCAAGTATCCAGCGCAACGCGTGCGGCGACAAAAGTGAGGTCAGCCAGGCGCCGAGCGCACCGGCAAAACCGTGGTTGACGAGGGTGGCGGCCAGGATGCCGAGGATGATCGGCAGCGGCTTGCGGAATTTGGCGGCCAGGATGAAGGCCAGCAGCTGCGTCTTGTCGCCGATTTCGGCGAGCGCGACGACGCCGGTGGAGATGAGGAAGGCTTCCATGCGTTTGCTCCCTGGCCGGAACGATCCGATGACCATGGCGCTCCCCGGCCAGTCCGAAGGCGCGATGGTCAAAGGTCTTGCCAGGTCGAGAACTGCCGGCGCCATGGCCGAACGGCCAAGCATGTTGACGCAGGCCCCTTCCGCAGGAAGGGCGGCTACTCCCCAATGACGGCGCGGATTCTACCGGCGAACCGGCGGCGCGTCCAATCCGCTCCCGCACGACGGCGACCGGGATGAAAAAAACAGGGAGTATGATCGAAAAACGGCCCGTACCGGGCGTGAAACGCCCCGCTTTTAAAATGCCCCCGCCAGTATAAGAAACGCCTGGATTCCGCCCGCGATGCCGGTGGCGCCAAGACACCGCCGCAAGGAGGGCCGCCGGGACCGGTCAGGCGACCAAGTCGGCACCTTCGGAGGCCGCCGGCAGCGGCTGCAACGCCGCGCCGGTGCGGCAAAACGGCTTTTGCCTCAGCAATGCTTGGTGGCATAATGCGCAGGCTAACGAGCGGGCGCTTGTGCACTTTGGCGTGCGCTTCTCGGTAAAATAATTGGGTTTGCCGTCCGCCCGCCTGACGATCTTTTGCGGCGCAGGCCAATTCCATAACAACCTTCATCCCGGAGAAAAAGATGCGCACCACCCATCTTCTGAAAACCCTGCCGCTGCTTCTGATCGGAGCCGGCTTGATGAGTTCCGCGCTCGCCGCCGACATCAAGCTGGGCGCCGCCGAAGCGCTGACCGGCCCGGCCGGCAAGTACGGCGTCGCGATCAAGAACGGCTTCGTGCTGGCGGTCGATGAAATCAACGCCAAGGGCGGCATCAACGGCAACAAGATCAACCTGGTCGTCGAAGACGAACAGGGCAAGAAGGAAGAAGCGATCAACGTCTTCAAGAAGCTGATCTTCCAGGACAAGGTGCTGGCGCTGTTCGGCCCGACGCTGTCGAACTCGGCCTTCGCCGCCGATCCGATCGCCAACGCCGCCAAGGTGGTCGTGTTCGGCACCAGCAACACCGCCGACGGCATCACCGCGATGGGTCCGTACACCTTCCGCAACTCGGTGATGGAATCCGACGTGCTGCCGGTCACTACCCGCGTCGCCGTCCAGCATTTCGGCCTGAAAAAGGTCGCGGTCATCTACGGCAACGACGACGCCTTCACCAAGGCTGGCTACGACGCCTTCAAGGTCGCGCTGGAAGACCAGAAGATCCCGGTCACGACCACTGAAACCTATGCCAAGGGCGACGTCGACTTCAAGGCGCAGCTGACCAAGATCAAGGCCACCAACCCGGACGCGATCGTCTGCTCCTGCCTGGCCGAAGAAGCCGGCAACATCATCCTGCAGGCGCGCTCGCTCGGCATGAAGCAGCCGTTCATCGGCGGCAACGGCTTCAACTCGCCGAAGCTGTTCGACATCGCCAAGGACGCCGCCGACAACACCATCATGGGCAGCCCGTGGTCGTCGGAAAACACGGCGCCGGCCAACAAGGCGTTCATCGCCGCCTACCAGGCCAAGTACAAGGGCGACCCGGACCAGTTCGCGGCGCAAGCGTATGACGCGATGTACATCCTGGCCGAAGCGCTGAAGGGCGTGAAACTGTCCGGCAACCTGGCAAAGGACCGTGAGGCGCTGCAGCAGGCGCTGCCGAAGGTGAAGTGGGACGGCGCCACCGGCCCGTTCTCGTTCCGTCCGGCGCCGCCGTCGAAGGATGGCAAGCCGGTCGGCTACGATGCCCAGCAGGACGCGATCGTCAACATTGCCAAGGGCAGCAAGTTCGTCTTGCTGAAGTAAGGATCAGTCCGGCATGGCGGACGCGTCCGCCATGCCGGGCGTGAACCGCCCTTTCGTCTGGAAGCACCGAGGCATTTCCGGCAGCCGCCGGAAATGCCTCCGTTTTAATCGGCAGGCACCATGCTCGAACAACAACTCATCAACGCCCTGTCGCTGGGCAGCGTCTATGCGCTGTTCGCGCTCGGCTTCACGCTGATCTTTGGCGTGCTCGGCGTCATCAACCTGTCGCACGGCGCGATCTTCATGCTCGGCAGCTATGCCGCGCTACTTTTGGTCGACAAGCTGGCGATGCCGCTCTGGCTGGCGCTGGTCGTAGCAATGCTGATCGCCGGCGTGATCGGTCTGGTGGTCGACTACCTGATCCTGAAACCGCTACGCGCCCGCAATGCGCCGCACCTGATTCCGATGATCGCCACCATTGGCGTCGCGATTATGCTGACCAACATGGCGCAAGGCTTGTTCGGCGCCGAAAACCAGCGCTTCCCGTTCGGCACCATCCCGGAAGAAAGCTTCAATATCGGCCATTTGCATCTGACCGAACTGCAGTTGGCGATCATCGGCATTTCGGTGGTGCTGATGATCGTGCTGCTGGTGGTGATGCGTCGCACCCAGCTCGGCCGCGCGCTGCGCGCGATCGCCGAGTCGCCGAAGGCTGCCTACCTGCTCGGCATCAACGTCGAGGGGCTGTTCTACCTGACCTCGTTCGCCGCCGCCGCGCTGGGCGGCGCCGCTGGCGTGCTGGTCGGGCTGTCGTTCAACGCGATCTCGCCGTTCATGGGACAGCCGATGCTGCACAAGGGGATCGCCGTGATCATCCTGGGCGGCATGGGCGACATCCGCGGCGCCATGATCGGCGGCCTGTTCCTCGGCTTCGCCGAAGTGCTGACGGTCGCCTACATCTCCAGCGACTTCCGCGACGCGGTGGCGTTCGGACTGCTGTTTCTGATTTTGTTGATCAAGCCATCCGGCATGTTTGGCAAAGTACTGGAAAGAAAGGCCTGACATGCTCGAATGGTGGGAAGGGTTCTGGGCAACCTACAACGCGGTGGTGTACGGCATTGGCGTCAACGCCATGCTGGCGCTGTCGATCTACGTCACGCTCTCCTGCGGCCTGCTGTCGCTGGCAAACGCGGCCTTCATGGGCATCGGCGCCTATACCGCGGCGATGATCAGCATGCAAAGCGGCTTGCCGTTCCCGCTGGCACTGGCCGCTGGCGCAGTGTTGCCGGCGCTGGTGGCGCTGATCATCGGCATCCCGACGCTGCGGCTGTCCGGCGTGTACCTGGCGATGGCCACACTTGGCTTCGGCGAAGTGGTGCGTGTGATCGTGCTGAACATGGAAAGTACCGGCGGCCCGATGGGCTTGAACGGCATTCCGCAAAAGACCGAATTCTGGCACATCGTACTGCTGCTGGCGGCCACGCTGTACATTCTGGCGCGCATACGGCGCTCAAAGATCGGCCGCGCCTTCGAGGCAATCAAGGCCGACGAAGTGGCAGCGCGCCTGATGGGCGTCAACGTGCCGGCCTACAAGCTGCTGGCGTTCGTGATCGGCGCGGCGATCGCCGGCGTCGCCGGCGGCCTGAACGCGCACTACACGTTCACCATCGGCCCCAACAACTACGCTTTCGAAAACGCGGTCGAAATCCTGACGATGGCGGTGTTCGGCGGCATCGGCAACCTGATCGGACCGTCGATCGGCGCCACCATCCTGACGCTGCTGCCGGAAGTCCTGCGTCATTTCAAGGAATTCCGCCTCGCCATCAATGGCCTGATCCTGATCCTGGTGGTGCTGTATCTGCCGAATGGCATCTGGGATCCGCGCCGCATTCACGCATTCTGGCAGCGGCGCCAAGCACGGAAGGATCGGTAAATGCTGAAGTTCAATCAGATCAGTAAGCGCTTCGGCGGACTGCAGGTATTAAGCGACGTCAGTTTCAGCGTCCCGCAGGGCGGTATCTTCGGCCTGATCGGCCCGAACGGCGCCGGCAAGACCACGGTGTTCAACCTGGCCACCGGCCTGTTGCGCGCCACCAGTGGCAGCATCGAGTTCAACGGCCAGGACCTGGGCAGCATCCCGCCGCACCGGATCACCGAGCTCGGCATCGCCCGCACCTTCCAGAACATTCGCATCTTCAAGGAAATGACGCTGCTGGAAAACGTCGTGGTCGGCATGCACGACCATCTCGACTACGGTTTTCCGGGACTGTTGTTCAACCTGCCGTCGTTCCGCCGCATCGAAGCGGCAGCACGCGAACGGGCGCTGGAACTGCTGTCCTGGGTCAAGCTCGACCACAAGGCGCAGATGCCGGCCGATAGCCTGTCCTACGGTGAACAGCGGCGGCTGGAATTCGCGCGCGCGCTGGCCACCAAGCCGAAGCTGCTGCTGCTGGACGAACCGGTGGCCGGCATGAACCCGGCGGAAAAGACCGAACTGATGGTCGAGATCCTCAACATCAAGCAGCGCGGCTTCAGCATCTTCCTGATCGAGCACGACATGCGTTTCGTGATGGGCCTGTGCGACCGCATCGCGGTGCTCAACTTCGGCCGCATCATCGCCGAAGGCGTGCCGGACGACATCAAGAACAATCCCGAAGTGATCGAAGCGTATCTAGGGAAGGAAGAAGAGGCATGAGCGAGATTCTGCGCATTTCCGATCTCGCGGTCTCCTACGGCCATATCGAGGCGGTCAAGGGCATCGACCTGACGTTGAACGAAGGCGAGATCACCGCCCTGGTGGGCGCCAACGGCGCCGGCAAGAGCACCGCACTGCTGGCGATTTCGGGCTTGCTGAAGCCGGTGCGCGGCCAGGTATTGCTGGACGATGTCGACCTGACCAAGCTGTCGCCGCACCGCATCGTGCAAAGTGGCGTCGTGCAGGTCGCCGAGGGCCGCGCGATTCTGACTACGCTGACCGTACGCGAAAACCTGGAATTAGGCGCCTATACCCGGCGCGACAAGGCGCAGGTAGCGCGCGACCTGGACTGGGCCTACACCCTGTTCCCGGTATTGAAGAATCGCGCCAGCGGCCTGGCCGGCAACCTGTCCGGCGGCGAGCAGCAAATGCTGGCGATCGCCCGCGCGCTGATGGCCAAACCGCGCGTGCTGCTGCTGGACGAGCCATCGATGGGCCTGGCGCCGCTGCTGGTGCAGGAAATCTTCCGCGTGCTGAAGGAAATCAACCAGACCGGCCTGACCATTTTCCTGGTCGAGCAGAACGTGCGGCAGGCCTTGCGCATCGCCCAGCGCGGCTACGTGCTCGAAACCGGCAAGATCGTCCTGGCCGACAGTGGCACCAACCTGCTGCACAACCCCAAGGTCATCGACGCCTATCTGGGCGGCTGAAGCGCTCCCCCTCTCTGCAAGGGCCGGTTTTGACCGGCCCTTGGCTTATCGGAAACCCTAATCAAGTCACATTAAAAAAATTCACGACTTGAAAGTGGATTTCGTTGTGTGAAATACCATATACTTTCGTTGCCGCAAGCCAAACGTATCCAAAATACAATAACAAAGTCGCCGTTGATTGCGCGCCCGGCTTATAACAAGTGGAGACGACACCATGTCTTTTTTTTTAGCACTTTCACGCCTCATTGATGCCGTCAATGAAAAAATCGGCCATTTGGTCAGTTGGGCGCTATTGTTGGCAGTACTGATCTGCGCCGGCAACGCAGTCGTCCGCTACGCCTTCAATATGAGTTCCAACTCGTGGCTGGAAATCCAGTGGTACCTGTATGGGGCAGTGTTTCTCCTCGGTGCTTCCTACACTTTGCGCCGCAACGAGCACGTACGTATCGACGTCATCGCTGGCCGCCTGTCCAAATCTACTCAGGTCTGGATCGATATCTTCGGTTTCTCGCTATTCCTGCTGCCGGTCACCGTGCTGATCCTGTACTACTCGATTCCCTACGCGCTGCTGTCGATTCAGAGCCAGGAATATTCGACCAATTCCGGCGGCCTGATCATTTGGCCTGCCAAGCTGCTGATTCCGGTCAGCTTCCTGCTGCTCGCGCTGCAGGGAGGTTCGGAGCTGATCAAGCGCATCGGCTACTTGACCGGACATGTCGATGCCAATGTGTTCGACAAGCACGCTGTCACGCCAGAAGAAGAAATCGCGGCCATCAAGGCCGCAAACAGGATCGACTAGGGGGATCGACATGGCTGAATTCCTCATTGCAAACATGGCGCCCATCATGTTCGGCGCCTTGGTGATCTTTTTGCTATCCGGTTTCCCGGTCGCCTTCTCGCTCGCTGCCAACGGCCTGTTCTTCGGCCTGGTCGGCATCGAACTGGGGCTGCTCAAGCCCGAATTGCTGCAAGCCTTGCCAAACCGCCTGTACGGCATCATGGCCAACGATACCTTACTGGCAATCCCGTTCTTCACCTTCATGGGCTTGATCCTGGAACGCTCGGGGATGGCCGAGGACTTGCTCGATACCATCGGCCAATTGTTCGGCCCGCTGCGCGGCGGCGTCGCCTATGCAGTGGTTTTCGTCGGCGCGCTGCTGGCCGCCACCACCGGGGTAGTAGCGGCGTCGGTCATCTCGATGGGTTTGATTTCGCTGCCCGTGATGCTGCGCTACGGTTACGACAAGCGCGTTGCCACCGGCGTCATCGCCGCATCCGGTACGCTGGCCCAGATCATCCCCCCATCGCTCGTGCTGATCGTGATGGCCGACCAACTGGGGCGTTCGGTCGGCGACATGTACCAGGCCGCCTTCGTCCCCGGCCTGTTGCTGACCGCGATGTATGCCGCCTACATCTTCCTGTGCTCGCTGATCAAGCCGCAATGGGTGCCGGCACTGCCGGCGGAAGCGCGCAATCTGCATGAACCGAATGGCGCCAGTGGCCTGCGTTCGCTGATCGTGCTGTTTGCCGGAACCATCGGTGTGGCGTTTGCGATCGCCGAACTGTACAAGGTCTACCACCCGTCGCTTGCGACCGATGAAGTGTGGATCTTCTCGACCAGCCTGGGTGTCATCGGCGCCTTCATTCTGGCGCTGCTGAACCGCAAGCTGAAGCTCGGCCTGTTGTCGCGGATGGCGGAAAAGATCGTGTTCGTGCTGATCCCGCCGCTGGCGCTGATCTTTCTGGTGCTCGGCACCATCTTCATCGGCGTCGCCACTCCCACCGAAGGCGGCGGCATGGGTGCTGTCGGCGCGCTGG
This sequence comes from Burkholderiaceae bacterium, assembly GCA_049672545.1. Classification (GTDB taxonomy): domain Bacteria; phylum Pseudomonadota; class Gammaproteobacteria; order Burkholderiales; family Burkholderiaceae_D; genus DATJCV01. The sequence continues at coordinate 4,247 of JBATWJ010000124.1, read as the reverse complement.
TACTGGCGCTGGTGAATCGTCGCCTGTCCTGGGATTTGCTGAAGCAGGCGATGAATTCCACCACGCGTCTGGCTGCGTTCGTGATGTTCATCCTGATCGGTTCCAGCGTCTTTTCGCTGGTGTTCCGCGGCGTCAACGGCGATCTGTGGGTCGAGCATCTGCTGACCTCGCTGCCGGGCGGTACCGCCGGCTTCCTGGTGGTGGTCAACATCCTGTTCTTCGGCTTGGCGTTCTTTCTCGATTTCTTCGAACTGGCGTTCATTCTGGTGCCGTTGGTGGGGCCGGTCGCCGACAAGCTGGGGATCGATCTGATCTGGTTCGGGGTTCTGATCAGTATCAACATGCAGACCTCGTTCATGCATCCGCCATTCGGTTTCGCGCTGTTCTATTTGCGCTCGGTGGCGCCGAAGGAAGTCAAGACCTCGGATATCTATTGGGGAGCAGTTCCATTCGTGCTGATCCAGGTGATGATGGTGGCCCTGATCCTGGTGTTCCCGCAAGTTATCTCGATCAGCCACAAAACCGACATGAAGGAAAAGCTGGAACTGAAACTCGACATGCCGCGCCCGGGTTATGGCACGCCGGAGCAACCATCGTCAGATGGCGCCGAGTCCGGGAGTGACAATACGGGCAACGGCGATTTCCAGTTGAATTTCTCGACCGAGTCTCAATAGCCGGGATCGTGCCCAAAAATCCGCAAGCAGTGCTTGCGGATTTTTTTTGCGCAGCACTCCTGTGCATCAATGCACTGCGTTGGCTTTCGGGCCGAGCGATTCGATGGACTGGATGGAAAGCTCGGCGCCAGAATGGGCGGCGGCCTCTGCGCCACTCCGCCATTTCGCCGATCCAACTTGCTGCCACCGTCATCGACGCCGGGAGCCGGCGGCGTCAGAAAAGCCTCGGCTTCTCAGGTGTTGCTGTCCTGGTAAACGCAATAAAAAAACCCGCGACGCCGAAGCGCCGCGGGTTGTTTCGAGGATCGAACCGGATCTTACTTGCGGCTGATCATGAAGTTTTGCAGCGGCGCTTCGGCCACCGAGAACCACTGGTTCGCGTCCTGACGGAAACGCTTCCATGGTTCGTAGATCTTTTTGAACTTCGGATTTTTGCTGGCTTCCTCTTCGTTGACCTCGGTGGTCGCCTTGTAGCAGGCTTCCATGATTTCCTTCGAGAAGGAGCGCAGCTTCACGCCGTTACGCAGCAGGCGCGCCAACGCCACCGGATTTTGCGCGTCGTATGAGGCTTGCATCGTGACGTGCGCTTCATAACTGGCGGCTTCGATTGCGTATTGATATTCCTTCGGCAGCTTTTCCCAGGTCTTGATGCCGACGTAGAACGAGAACTGCGTACTCGGTTCCCACCAGCCCGGGGTATAGTAATACGGCGCGACCTTGTACAGACCCAGCTTCTCATCGTCGTGCGGCCCGATCCATTCGGCAGCGTCGATCGTGCCTTTTTCAAGGGCCGGATAGATATCGCCGGCAGCGATCTGCTGTGGCACCACGCCGAGGCGCTGCAAGACGCGGCCGCCGTAGCCGCCGACCCGCATCTTCAGGCCTTGCAAGTCGGCCACCGATTTGATTTCCTTGCGGAACCAGCCACCCATCTGGGTACCGCTGTTACCGCCCTGGAACTGGATGATGCCGTAGTCCTTGTAGAACTCGCGCAATAGTGCCAAGCCGCCGCCGTGATCCATCCAGGCGGTTTGCTGACGCGAATTCAGGCCAAACGGCACTGCGCAGTCAAAGGCGAAGGTCGGATCCTTGCCGAAGTAGTAGTAAGGCGCGGTATGGCCCATTTCGATCGTTTCCGCCTGGACAGCATCCATCACTTGCAGGGCAGGAACGATCTCGCCACCGGCGAAGGCGCGAATATTCAGTTTGCCGCCAGTCAGTTGCGATACGCGCTTGCAGAAGGTTTCCGAAGCGCCGAATACCGTATCCAGCGTCTTCGGAAAGCTCGATGCCAGGCGCCAGTTCAGCGTCGGCAGCGATTGCGCCAGCGCCGGAGCGGCAATGGCACCAGCACCGGCACCGACGGCCGCCTTTTTCAAAAACGAACGACGTTCCATACTTTCTCCTCCTAGTTGAACACCAAAAAATCCGTTTATAAGACCCGGGTTCGGACGCGTTTCATATTGCTGCAACAAATTTCATCTATTGCAAATTCTAGGCAGGAATTGTACACAGGGCAACAATAAGTTATGTTGCATTGCGTCACTCCAGTGTGGTCGTCCAAATCACTTTCGCGGCGCCAAGGCGTATGTAGGAATGTCGAAGTTTGCATGTAATTATTACACTGGCGCAATAAAGACTATTCTCCGCCATTTCGCCTGACAAACTGTACTAACCGTATTGTCATACCGAAATTTTTGCCATTTTCATGGCCGCCGCCCCTGCACGCAGAATCCCGCCGGCTCCTCTGTGCCGCCGGTGTCTGCCATCCTTGAGCGATCCGGAATTCGGATTCGGTATCCTGCACTTCCCGTCGCCGCCACAAGCGCGGCCCGTTCATTCCTCGCCGACCGAACTGCGGGTGATCTGCCGCCGCGCCATGCGGGAGCGGCTGCGCAGCCACAACCAGGTACGACTGGCACCGCTTCTCGGCACGCGCATGGGGGAAGCGCCGAAGGCCAGGCGATGGAAGCAAGATGGGGAGTCAATGACTTCACAGGAAGGCCATGGCCGAATGCGGCACGAGCTGGACAACGCATGGCGCCAGTCGAACGCCGGCACTGCAGCCGGTACCCTGGCCATGCAAGCGGCCGGCCTCCGCGGCGGCGCCGAATAGCACACCAGCCGGCATAGGCGAGTGAACCCCGGCGCCCCACATACTCCCCTCCAATCTAACGTATATCGATTACGGAACGGCAGCATTACGTCCATACTCCAGGAAATGCCGATATTGAATGGCACACCGGCGTGCACCGTACGTGATTCTGCCAGCCTGCGCCGTCGGCGCGCCCATTTCCGATACCTTCCGGCAGCCCATCGTTGGATAATGCGGGTTTGCGTTTTGCGCCCGATGCCGCGATGGCGCCGGGCGCCGGAAACCGGATGCCGCCGGCATCCGCACGAGGATGGAATGATCGACGACAGCAACACCACCAAGCCCAACGCCGGGAGCGACAAGGCGGTGGAAAAACATACGCCGATGATGCAGCAATATTTGCGCATCAAGGCCGACTACCCGACCACGCTGGTGTTTTACCGGATGGGCGATTTCTACGAACTGTTCTACGACGACGCTGAAAAGGCGGCGCGTCTGCTCGGCATCACGTTGACCCAGCGCGGCAGCTCCAACGGCGTGCCAGTCAAGATGGCCGGTGTGCCGTTCCATTCGGTCGAGCAATACCTGGCGCGGCTGGTAAAGGCTGGCGAGGCGGTGGCGATCTGCGAGCAGATCGGCGATCCGGCTACCAGCAAGGGGCCGGTCGAACGCCGCGTGGTACGCGTGATCACTCCCGGCACGCTGACCGACGCCAGCCTGCTGCCGGAAAAATCCGAGCGGCCGCTGCTGGCGGTCCACGTGGTCGCCGCCCGCGGCCGCCGGCCAGGCCAAGCAACGATCGGTCTGGCCTGGCTGGCGATGGCCAGCGGCGCGCTGACGCTGATGGAATGCACGGCCGACGCCAAGTCGCTGCCGACCCGCCTGGCGCAGGAACTGGAACGCATTGCACCGGCCGAAATGCTGGCGGCTGACACCGCCGCGGCGCTGCCCGCGGGGCCGGTGCCGACTACCGTGCCGGACTGGCATTTCGATCTGGCCAGCGGCGAGAAAGCCTTGCTGGAGCAACTCGGGGTCGCCACCCTGGCCGGCTTCGGTGCCGAGCACTGCACGGCGGCGTTGGGTGCGGCCGGCGCGCTGCTGCGCTACGCGCAAGCGACGCAAGGCAAGGCCCTGCAGCACGTGCGCACGCTGACGGTCGAAACCGAACAGGACTTCATCGGCCTGGACGCCGCCACCCGGCGCAACCTGGAACTGACCGAAACCCTGCACGGCGACGACGGCGCCAATGCGCCGACACTGTTCGCGCTGCTCGATCATTGCCGCACCACGATGGGGTCGCGCCTGCTGCGCCACTGGCTGCACCACGCGCGACGCCAGCAGTCGGTGGCGCGCACGCGGCATGCGGCGATCGCGGTGCTGATCGGCGCCGACGCTGCCCCGACACTGGCGGCGGCGCTGGCGCAGGTGCCCGACATCGAGCGCATCACCACCCGCATCGCGCTGCTGTCGGCGCGTCC
>JBATWJ010000123.1:0-6459 GCA_049672545.1 Burkholderiaceae bacterium | reverse complement strand
CGCGCGGCCTGCGCGGCCGGGCCGCGACGGCGCGCATGCGGGAAGCGCTGGAACTGGGACGGCGCGCGGACGGCAAGCTGCCACTCAGTTTTGAGATCGTCTACGGCCACGCTTTCCGTCCGGCGCCACGTATGACCCGCGCCGGCGAGGCGATTGTCCGCCTCGATTTTCCGAAAAAGTGAAGGGGGAGTACCCTCGCGCCGCTTCTCTCCAGGAAGCCCTTGACCGTGATCAGCGCGCCGCTGCACCGTTGGCGCAGAATACATTTGCCGGCGCCCGACCGGCCCTTCACCCTTCCCGCCAAGGGCGTATTTCCCTTGATATAAGTCATTGTTCAGTTTTATACTTCGTGAGCTTTGCGCAGAGCATATGCGTCCGATCTGCCTCTGGAGCAATTTGCCATGGCCGCGCGCGAATGGACTTTAAAGCGTAATTGCTCGCTGTCTCCGCGCCAGCTGGCTTTGTTTTACGCAAGCTTGTGCCTTGCTACCTTTTTGATCGCGGGATTGTTCGCGGTGCGCGGGGTGTACTACGTTTTCCACTTCGCGCTATTGGAGATGGCGGTGGTCGGAGCGGTTTTCCTGGCTTATGCGCGGCATGCCTGCGATCGTGAACACATTGCGTTGACCGACGATTGCCTGCTGGTCGAATTGATCGAGGCGGAACGGGCGCGGCAATTCCGGCTGGACCGCCGCTTGGCGCGGGTCGAGTCGCCGTCGTCGCGGCACGGCCTGATCGGGCTGGAGGCGTTCGGCATGCGGGTCGAAGTCGGGCGCTTCCTGACCGAAAGCAAACGGCGCGAATTTGCGCGGGAGCTGCGGCAGGAGCTGCGGCAAGGACAGCGGCGCGGCCAGGTTGCGGCGGGCTGAGCGGAATTCTTATATTTGGGCTTTTGAGGAAAACATGAAACATGCGAAGCGCCTTCTCCCGTTGATGCTTGGTGCCGCGTTGCTGGCGGCCGCACTGCCGTCGTGGGCGGTCGTCGACAGCCCGGGCGGCCCGGCCGTGCTGCAGCTCGGCCTGCACAAGCCAGTCACCGAGATCGCGCAGCAGATCTATTCGCTGCACACCATGATGATGGTCATCTGTCTGGTGATCTTCGTCGCTGTGTTTGGCGTGATGTTCTACTCGATCTTCAAGCATCGCAAGTCGCTCGGCCACAAGCCTGCCACCTTCCATGAAAGCACCGCGGTCGAAATCGCCTGGACCGTAGTGCCGTTCCTGATCGTGATCGGCATGGCTCTGCCGGCCACCAAGACCATCATCGCGATGAAGGACACTTCCAACGCCGACCTGACGATCAAGGTCACCGGCATGCAATGGAAGTGGGGTTACGACTATCTGAAAGGCGAGGGCGAAGGCATCTCCTTCCTGTCCAATCTGGCAACCCCGCGCGAGCAGATCACCAACGCCTCGCTGACCAAGGACGACAACTACCTGCTCGAAGTCGATAACCCGGTAGTGGTGCCGGTCAACAAGAAAGTGCGGCTGGTATTGACCGCCAACGACGTGATCCACTCCTGGACCGTGCCGGCCTTCGGTGTCAAGCAGGACGCGATCCCGGGCTTCGTTCGTGATACCTGGTTCAAGGCCGACGCCGTCGGCACTTACCGCGGCCAGTGCGTCGAACTGTGCGGCAAGGAGCACGCGTTCATGCCGATCGTGGTGCACGTGGTCAGTGAAGATGACTACAAGAAATGGACCGACGGCAAGAAGAAGGAAATGGCGGCCAAGGCCGATGATCCGAACAAGGTCTGGACCATCGACGAGTTGAGTCAGCGCGGCGAAAAGGTCTATGCTGCCAATTGCGTCGCCTGCCATCAGGCGACCGGCAAGGGCGTGCCCGGCGCCTTTCCGGCGCTCGATGGTTCGGCCATGGTCAATGGCCCGAAGGCGGAGCAGATTCATATCGTGATGGACGGCAAGGCGGCGATGCCGGCCTGGAAGTCGGTGCTGTCGGATACGGAGATTGCGGCGGTGATCACCTACACCCGCAATGCCTGGTCCAACAAGGCCAAGGAAAATATCGTGCAGCCGGCCGAAATCTTGGCGGCGCGCAAGTAACGGCATCCATGCCGGTGGTCGCTGCAACCGCGGCCGGCCGCCGGCATCCGACACAATCGGGGCGGCGCGGCGCATGGCCCGCCCCGGCAGGATGGAAAGCGGGACAGGGCGGCAATGCCGCGCTGTCTTTAATAAATTAGGAGTTTGAGATGGGCACAACCGCAGTCGATCACGCACACGATCATTCCCACGATCACGATCATGCGCACGAGCAGCCGCACGGCTGGCGCCGCTGGTTGTATGCGACCAACCACAAGGACATCGGTACGTTGTACCTATGGTTCTCGTTCACGATGTTCCTGATGGGCGGCGTGCTGGCCCTGTTGATTCGCGCCGAGTTGTTCCAGCCCGGCTTGCAGTTCTTCCGTCCCGAATTCTTCAATCAGCTGACCACGATGCATGGGCTGATGATGGTGTTCGGCGCCATCATGCCTGCCTTCGTCGGCTTCGCCAACTGGATGATTCCGCTGCAGATCGGCGCTTCCGACATGGCCTTCGCGCGGATGAACAACTTCTCGTTCTGGCTGCTGCCGCCGGCCGCATTGTTGCTGGCCGGCTCGTTCCTGGTGCCGGGCGGCGCGACCGCCGCTGGCTGGACGCTGTATGCGCCGCTGTCGACGCAGATGGGCATCGGCATGGACATGGCGATCTTCGCGCTGCACATCATGGGCGCGTCGTCGATCATGGGTGCGATCAACATCATCACCACCGTGCTCAACATGCGCGCGCCCGGCATGACGCTGATGAAGATGCCGATGTTCTGCTGGACCTGGCTGATTACCGCCTACCTGCTGATCGCGGTGATGCCGGTGCTGGCCGGAGCGATCACGATGACGCTGTCCGATCGTCACTTCGGCACCACCTTCTTCAACGCCGCCGGCGGTGGTGACCCGGTGATGTACCAGCACATCTTCTGGTTCTTCGGCCACCCCGAGGTGTACATCATGATTCTGCCGGCATTCGGCATCATCTCGCACGTGGTGCCGACCTTCGCCCGCAAGCCGCTGTTCGGCTATGCATCGATGGTGTACGCCACCGCGTCGATCGCGATCCTGTCGTTCCTGGTCTGGGCGCACCACATGTTCACCACCGGCATGCCGGTCACCGGCCAATTGTTCTTCATGTACGCGACGATGCTGATCGCCGTGCCGACCGGGGTCAAAATCTTCAACTGGGTCGCCACCATGTGGCGCGGCTCGATGACCTTCGAGACGCCGATGCTGTTCGCGATCGGCTTCATTTTCGTATTCTCGATGGGCGGCTTCACCGGCCTGATCATGGCGGTGGCGCCGATCGACATCCAGATCCAGGATACCTATTACATCATCGCCCACTTCCACTATGTGCTGGTGGCCGGCTCGCTGTTCGCGATGTTCGCCGGCTTCTACTACTGGGGTCCGAAGTGGACCGGCTTCATGTACAACGAGGCGCGCGGCAAGTTCCATTTCTGGGCGTCGCTGATCACCTTCAACATCACGTTCTTCCCAATGCACTTCCTCGGCCTGGCCGGCATGCCGCGCCGCTATGCCGACTATCCGGCGCAGTTCACCGACTTCAACATGATCGTGTCGATCGGCGCGCTCGGCTTCGGCCTGTCGCAGGTGTACTTCCTGTTCGCGGTAGTGATTCCGTCGATCCGCGGCGGCCAGAAAGCTCCGGCCAGCCCGTGGGAAGGGGCCGAAGGGTTGGAATGGACCGTACCGAGTCCGGCGCCGTTCCATACCTTCGAAGTGCCGCCGGTTGTCAAATAACTGAAGCAGTAACGGGACGGCAGGTTTGCCCCTGCCGGTTTTTGATGTCGCGGAAAGATCAGAAAAACCTCAGGACGGCGCTGGTGATGGCATCGATCGCGCTGGCGTTCTTCCTCGGGTTGGTGGTCAAAAGGGTGTGGTTTAGCTGAAATGGAACGACATGGTTCCGGCGGCGCCGAGCACGGCGAAACCGGAAAGCTGAATGCGCGGATGCTGGGCAAGTTGCTGGTGATCGCGGTAATGATGTTCGGTTTTGGCTATGCGCTGATTCCTGTCTACAAGAAGATCTGCGAAGTCACCGGGATCAACGTGCTGGCGTCGAAGGACGCTGTGGCAGCCAGCGTCGGCAACACCCAGGTCGACACCAGCCGCACCATCACGATTGAATTCGACGCCAATTCGCACGGCCCGTGGCGCTTCCGGCCGACGGTCAACAGCCTGCAGGTGCACCCGGGCGAAATGGCGCACGTCGTGTATGAGGTAGTGAATACGCAGCAGCACAGCGTCAACGCGCAGGCGATTCCGAGCTATGCGCCGCAGCAGGCGTCGCCGCACTTCAAGAAGGTCGAATGCTTCTGCTTCCAGCAGCAGACGCTGGGACCGAACGAGGCGAAGCAGATGCCGGTGGTGTTTTATATCGACCCGGCGCTGCCGAAGGAGATCAAGACGATCACGCTGTCTTATACCTTCTTCGAGATCGACGGCGGTCCGGGCAAGAAACCGGCATGAGGCGAGGGATGCAGGATAGGAATAAGGACGAACGCCCCGCCAAGCTGTCTTTCGGCGCCACGATGAAGGCGGTGTTCTGGTCGTTTTTCGGCGTCAGGAAGCGCAGCGCCTACGAGCGCGACGCCGCGCATCTGAATCCGGTCTACGTGATTCTTGCGGGGCTGCTGGGTGTGGCGATCTTCATCGCGGTGCTGATCATTCTGGTGAAAATAGCGGTCGCGGCATAACAACAAGGCAACTTAATCTGAAATTGTATCGGGAGAAATGAAGATGGCTTCTCAACACGCTACTGCGCCGCATTATTTCGTGCCGGGCCCTTCCAGGTGGCCGGTACTGGCCGGCGCATCGCTGTTCCTGACGATGGTCGGCGCCACCGCCTGGCTGAACGGCTATGGTTGGGGACCGTATGCCAACCTGCTCGGGATTTTTTCGCTGCTGGTGGTGCTGTACAACTGGTTCGGCGACTCGATCGCCGAATCCGAAGGCGGCCTGTACAGCCAGCGTATTGACATTTCCTACCGCTGGAGCATGGCCTGGTTCATCTTTTCCGAGGTGATGTTCTTCGGCAGCTTCTTCGGCGCGCTGTTCTATGCCCGCAGCGTGACGATGCCGTGGCTCGGCGATCTCGACCACCGCCTGCTGTGGCCGGATTTCGTCGCGCACTGGGGCAACACCGGCCCGGCCGGCACGATCGAAGCGTTCCAGACCATGGGGCCGTTCCCGATCCCGACCATCAACACCGCGCTGCTGCTGACTTCCGGCGTCACGCTGACCATCGCCCACCATGCGCTGCGTGCCGGTCATCGCGGCAAGACCGCGTTCTGGCTGTTCCTGACGGTGCTCCTGGGCGCTACCTTCATGGGTTTCCAGGTGTATGAATACATCCACGCCTACACCGAACTGAACCTGAAGCTGACTTCCGGCATCTACGGCTCGACCTTCTTCATGCTGACCGGCTTCCACGGCTTCCACGTGACGATCGGCGCCATCATGCTGTCGGTGGTGCTGTACCGGATCCTGAAGGGCCACTTCACGCCGGAGCACCATTTCGCGTTCGAAGGTGCGGCCTGGTACTGGCACTTTGTCGACGTCGTCTGGCTTGGCCTGTACGTGGTGGTGTACTGGCTGTAGGCGCCGAAACCGACGCGGTTTCAAGCGTTCAAGCGAAAAGCCGCACTTCGGTGCGGCTTTTTTTCTGAATGGAAGGATTGCCCGGATCGCCAGTGCCGGATGGACCGGCTGAATGTGGGCTAGTAATGAATGCCGGTCGGCTGTATCCAGCCGAGCCGGTAGGCGAGCAGGATCAGCAGGAACAGTGCCACCGAAAAACCGACGCGCAGCGCCAGCGCGTGCAGGGTACGATTGCTTTTGCCGCGGTCCTTCATCAGGAATACCAAGGCCGAGCCGAGGCTGGCGATGATCAGGATAAAGGCGATGGCGACGACGATTTTCAAGGGATATCCGGGAAGCCGGCGGGACTGGCCGGCGCATGCGGCCGGCAGGAAATAAAGCAACATTGTAATGCGATTCAGATTCCGCTTCAGGCCGATCCCGCTGCTGGCCACCGTGTTGCTGGTCGCACTCGGCGTCGCTCTCGGCCAGTGGCAGACGCGGCGGGCGCTGGAAAAAGAAGCGATCGAAGTCAGGCTCGCCAGTCGCGCCGCGCTACCGCCGATAGCGCTGGGCGCCGAGGTGCTGCCGGCGGCGCAGACGGAATACCGGCGCATTGTTGTCGACGGGGAGTTCCGCGCCGACTGGCCGGTCTATCTGGACAACCGGCCGCATCAGGGTACCGCCGGCTTTTACCTGCTGATGCCGTTCCGGATCGCCGGCAGCAGCCGCTATCTGCTGGTGGCACGCGGCTGGCTGCCGCGCGATGCCGCCGAGCGCACGCGCCTGCCGCCGGTCGTCACGC
>JBATWJ010000122.1:0-2121 GCA_049672545.1 Burkholderiaceae bacterium | reverse complement strand
GACCAGCACCAGCCCGCTGCGCACTTCCTGGGCGCCGACCGGCAGCCGCTCGCGCAGCGCTTCCAGCGCCGCCAGCGCCGCCGATGCGTTCAGCAGCTGGTTGGCGCCGCGCAGCGCCGGATAGCCGAGCGCATTGCGGCGCTGGCTGCGGCCGCCGTAGTTCCACTGCTGCTTGTCACCGGTGAAGTTGAAGTCGCGATCGAACAGCCAGAGGTCGGCGCCGATCGCCTCGGCGTGCTCGACCAGCGAGCGCGGCGGCACCGGGTCGGCGCAGATCGCGGTCTTGCCGGCGCGGAAGATGCCGGCCTTCTCGAAGCCGATTTTTTCGCGCGTGTCGCCGAGATACGCCGCATGGTCGATGTCGATGCTGGTGACGACGGCGACATCGGCATCGATCACGTTGACCGCATCCAGCCGGCCGCCCAGACCCACCTCGAGGATCACCGCATCCAGGCCGGCGTCGGCAAACAGCAGCAGCGCCGCCAGCGTGGTGAATTCGAAATAGGTCAGCGACACCTCGCCGCGCGCCGCCTCGACGCGGGCGAAGGCGGCCATCAGCGCGGCGTCGTCCGCCATCGTGCCGTTGATGCGCACGCGCTCGTTGAAGTCGATCAGGTGCGGCGACGTATACATGCCGACGTGGTAGCCGGCGCGCAGCAGGATCGATTCCAGCATCGCGCAGGTCGAGCCCTTGCCGTTGGTGCCGCCGACCGTGATCACCGGACAGTCGAAGCCGATCGCCAGCCGCTCCTTCACTTGCGCGACCCGCTCCAGCCCGAGATCGATCGCGCTCGGGTGGCGGGTTTCCAGCAGGGACAGCCACTGCGGCAGAGTGGCGGGCAAGGCGGCGGGGGTGGTGGTGGACATGGCGGTCGGAAGCAAAAACGGGGGCGGCAAAAGCCGGCGGCAAGCGGTCCGGACGCGCCCGGACCGGGCGGGAGCCTGCTCAGGTGACGGCGTCGGCCGCCTGGTTCTGCAGCAGCGCCAGCAGGCGCGCGATTTCCTCGCGCATCTTGCGGCGGTCGACGATCATGTCGATCGCGCCCTTCTGCAGCAGGAATTCGGCGCGCTGGAAGCCTTCCGGCAGCTTTTCGCGCACCGTGTTCTCGATCACGCGCGGGCCGGCGAAGCCGATCAGCGCCTTCGGCTCGGCGATCACGACGTCCCCCATGAAGGCGAACGACGCCGACACGCCGCCCATGGTCGGATCGGTCAGCACGCTGATGAACGGCAGCTTCTTTTCCGACAGCTTGGTCAGCATCGCGGTGGTCTTGGCCATCTGCATCAGCGACAGCAGGCCTTCCTGCATGCGGGCGCCGCCGGTGGCGGTGATGCAGATGAACGGCACCTTCTGCTCCAGCGCGGTCTGGGCGCCGCGCGCGAAGCGCTCGCCGACCACCGAGCCCATCGAGCCGCCCATGAATTCGAACTCGAAGCAGGCCACCACCACCGGCAGCGTCATGATGGCGCCGCCCAGCACCACCATGGCGTCGGTTTCGCCGGTGGCTTCCAGCGCCGCCTTCAGGCGGTCCGGGTATTTCTTGCTGTCCTTGAACTTCAGCGTATCGATCGGCAGCGCGCCCTGGCCGATTTCATAGCGGCCGCCCTCGTCGAGCAGCGCGTCGAGGCGGTCGCGCGCGCGGATGCGCATGTGATGGTTGCATTTCGGACAGACGTGCTGGTTCGATTCCAGGTCGGTGCGGTACAGCACCGCTTCGCAGGACGGGCACTTGACCCACAGCCCTTCCGGCACGGATTTGCGGATGCCGCCCGCGTCGCTGCGCTGGATGCGCGGCGGCAGGAGTTTTTCAAGCCAGCTCATGAAGACCTCTTCGGATTTTTTTGCAGCCGAATTGTACAACGCGCGGCCGCCGCCGGCGCACCGGCGCGCGGCCCCCGTCAGAACCACGGCCGCACAGATACTCCCCTAGCATGCCGCCTATCTCGGACAAAAATCCTGCGAAATCACGACATACTCCCACAGCGAACCAGGCTACTCATCCAGCGCCTGGCGAATCCCGGCCAGGAAGCGCTGCGCCGCCGGCACCGCCTGCTCGCGCGGCAGGCTTTCCATCTCGGAAATGATGCGGCTGCCGATCACCACCGCGTCCGCCACCGCGC
>JBATWJ010000121.1:0-3898 GCA_049672545.1 Burkholderiaceae bacterium | reverse complement strand
TCAAGGCGCTGGCGATTCCGCCGGCCTGGCGCGAGGTCTGGATCTGCCCGCTGGAAAACGGCCATCTGCAGGCCACCGGGCGCGACGCGCGCGGGCGCAAGCAGTACCGCTACCATCCGCGCTGGCGCCGCGTGCGCGACGAAGTGAAGTACGGGCGCATGCTCGGCTTCGCCCGGGCCTTGCCGCGCATCCGCGCACGGGTCGATGCCGACCTGGCGCTGCCCGGGCTAGCGCGCGAAAAAATGCTGGCGACCGTGGTCTACCTGCTGCAGGCGACGATGATGCGGGTGGGCAACGAGGAATATGCGCGTCAGAACCATTCGTTCGGCCTGACCACGCTGCGCAACCGCCACGTGCGCATCGACGGCAGCGAGGTCGAATTCCATTTCCGCGGCAAGAGCGGCGTGCAGCACGCGGTCAAGGTGCATGACCGGCGGCTGGCCAGGATTGTGCGCGCCAGCCGCGATCTGCCGGGCCAGGAACTGTTCCAGTATCTCGACGACGACGGCCGCCGGCAAAGCATCGATTCGGCCGACGTCAACGACTATCTGCGCGAGATCAGCGGCGACGACTATACCGCCAAAGATTTCCGCACCTGGTCGGGCACGGTGCTGGCCGCGCTGGCACTGCGCGAATTCGAGAAGTTCGACAGCGAGGCGCAGGCGCGCCGGAACATCGTTGCCGCCATCGAAACGGTCGCCGCCCGGCTCGGCAATACGCCGGCCATCTGCCGCAAATGCTACGTGCACCCGGCGGTACTGGACGCCTACCTGGACGGCGTCACGCTGTCGGCGCTGCACCAGCAGGTGCGGCACGAACTGGCGGAAAACTTGCCGGCGCTGAGCGCGGAAGAGGCGGCGGTGCTCGCGCTGCTGCAGCAGCGCCTGCCAAGCACCAACTGGGCGCGGCAACCAAACGGCGGCGGCCCGGTCTGACCGGAAAAATGTCTTCACCGATCGGCAAGGCTTTTCATGGACAACATGCTGCAAGCGACGGTCCGCTATCTCGAAACCCACGGACTGAAGGTGGTGACCGCCGAATCCTGCACCGCCGGCACCATCGCGGCCCGGCTGGCGGAGCCGCCGGGCGCGGCCAAATGGCTGGATTGCGCCTTCGTCAGCTATTCGGAAAATGCCAAGATCCGCTGCCTGGAGGTCGACGCCGCCACCATCGAGCGCCACGGTTTGACCAGCGAGGAAGTGGCGCGCGCGATGGCCGAGGGCGCGCTAGAGGCGTCGCACGCCAACCTCGGCATCGCCAGCACCGGTGTCGCTGGCCCCTCCAGCGGCGACGGCGAGCAGCCGATCGGCACCGTCTGCCTGGCGTGGTCGTTCCGGCACCGGGACGGCATTCGCAGCTTTTCCGAAAAGACCCGCTTCAACGGCGACCGCAACACGGTGCGCGATGCCGCCACCGCCCGCGCGCTGGAGCGCATTGCCCACTATCACCGCGCGCTGACGGCGCCACCGCACGGCGGCGCCGACTGATCCTCAGCCGGGCGGCGCCGGCGCTTCCGCCGCCATCGCCTTTTGCCGCAGCGCCTCGTCGATCTCGGTGGTGAGATCGCTCTTGACTTCCAGCCATGCGTCCAGCTCGGCGGTCCATACCCGCAGCTCGAATTCGAAGGCATCCAGTCCACGCTTGATGAACAGCGCGTCCGGCGCCGGATTCTTCGCCACGCGCGGGTTGTGGGCGGCGATGTCGAGCAGCAGCCGCTTCAGTTCGGACACGTGCACGTCCGGCTTGGTGGTGACCGGCACTGCGATCTGGCGCAGCTGGTTCGACAGCGTCCAGTTGATGACGTTGTCGGAAATCAGCTTGCCGTTCGGAATGATGACTTCCGAGCCGGCTGTGCTCAGCACCACGCTGGCGCGGATGCCGATGCGTTGCACACGGCCGGTCATGTCGCCGATCTGGATGATGTCGCCGACCTTGATCGGGCGTTCGAACAGCACGATCAGCCCGGACACGAAATTGTTGACGATGTTCTGCAGGCCAAAGCCGATGCCGACCGAAAAGGCGCTGACCAGGATCGTCAGCCGCGTCATGTCGACGCCGATCGCGCCCAGCGCCAGCACGACCCCGGAGAACAGCAGCACGTAGTGCAGCATGGTGGAAATCGCATACGGCAGCCCGCGCTCCAGCCGCACCTTCGGGAACACTTCCTCCTCCAGCACGAAGCGCACCAGGCGCGACAGCGTGTAGGCTGCCCACAGGATGAAGAAGAACAGCACGATGTTGCCGACCGACAGCGAGAAGCTGCCGAGCGTGACCGACGCCTTCCAGAACGACTGGGCGGCATTGATCAGCATCTGCAGTAGGCCCGGTCCGCGCAGCGTCAGCGCCAGCCACGACAGCACCGCCAGCCAGCGCAACCAGCGGTTGATGCGCGCCACCAGCAGGTCCTTGTGCCGCCGCACCATGCCGAGCAGCGACAGCGGCACCACGCACAGCAAGCCCTGCACCACGCCTTCCCCGACCCGCATCAGCGCATACAGCACCACTGCGGTATAGACGCTGGCCAGCACGTCGCGCACGATCAGGTCGGCCAGCCGCACGTAGCCGTTGAAATTGGCGCCGGCGGCCACCAGGAACAGCCAAAGGATCAGCCAAGCCGCCAGCCGCAGTACGCGCCAGATGGTGCGGGTGCCGGGCGGTACCCGGCTCGGCGGACTGGCGCGGTGGATGGTCCACGCGCAAAACAGCATGAACAGCAGCGATTCCGCCAGCAGCATCAGCCGCGATACCGCCGGTAGCGGTGCGAACACATCGCGCAGCCGGTCCGCCAGGTAGAAGCCGAGTGCCGCGTACAGCACCGGATGAAGGCTGGCGTCGATCATGCGGCGGGTGAAGAACAGCACCGGCGCGGCGCCGAGCACGCTGACGATGATCCACAGCGTACGCGGCGCGTACGGGTAGAACCAGGTGCTGGCCAGCATTCCGATCAGCATCGCGCTGACCAGAGGAATGTCGAAAACCTTGCCGGCGCGGCGCAGGCCGACGTCGGTCACGGCGAGCGCGCTGATCCGCACCCGTGCCTTGGCCAGCAGCGTCGCCAGCCCCAGCATGAACAGCACGTGCACGGCGAAGCGCCAGCCCTGCATGTCGGCGTACGCCCTCAGCCCGGCGCCCTGCGCCAGCAGGTCGACGCCCGCCTCGCCGGACAAGCGGCGTTCCGGCGCGCGCCAGAACGCGCTGCTCCACAGCGGCTGGCTGTCGCGGTACAGCAGGCGGCCGACCGCCTGCTCGCGCGCTTCCACCAGCGCCTGCCGGGTCTGCGCAGCGCGCGAGCCGATGTCGGCCGACTTGCCCTGCAAATCCAATACGCGGGTGCGATCCGCCACCAGACGCTTCTTGGCGGTGGCGATGGCGCCGCCGACTTCGGACACGCGGTCCAGCACCGTCGGCGGCGCGCCGGATTCGACGGCGGCGGCGCGGGTGGCGGACCAGATCGCTTCCAGCTTTTCCAGCTCCTTCAGGTCTTCGTCGAGCCGTGCCGCGCTGCGGGTCAGGCCCTTGGTGATGGCGGCCGACTGCGATTCGATGTCGCGCCAGCCTTCTTCCAGATTGCCGATCGATTGCAGCGTCGTGCTGCGGGTCAGCAACTGCTGGGTTTCGCGCGCGCGGAAGGAGACGTCGCGCCCCAGCAGCGGCAGGTCGCGTGCCGCCGCTTCGATCAGATCATCGATGCGACCGCGGTTTTCCAGGCGCCTGATCTGGGTCAGCGCCACTTCCGCCTGTTCGGCGACGTCCGCCAGCGGGATCGGCTGCGGCGCGGCAGGCGCGGCTGCCTCCTTGCCGGCCGGCGGGGCGGGATCGGCGGCGAAGACGGCAGTGGCCGTCAGCAAGACCATCAGGAAGGCGAGCCATCGTTGTCGTGCGCTGTTCTTCATCCTCT
>JBATWJ010000120.1:0-2120 GCA_049672545.1 Burkholderiaceae bacterium | reverse complement strand
GGTCGAGCGCGCACTGCAGCGCGCCGGCGGCACCCTGCAGCGTGAAGGCCTGGGTGTGGGCGTTCATCGGGTCAGATCTTCAGGCGTTCGACGATTTTGCCGCCGATGATATGGCTGTCGATGATTTCGTCGATGTCTTCGGTATCGACGTAGGTGTACCAGGTGCCTTCCGGGTAGATCACCAGCACCGGCCCTTCCTCGCAGCGATCGAGGCAGCCGGCCTTGTTGATCCGCACGCGGCCGACGCCGGCTTCGCCGATGTCCTTGATGCGGCGCTTCGCGTGCTGCTGCGCGGCCTCGGCGCCGGAGTTGGCGCAGCACGGGCGCTCGCCAGGCTCGCGCTGGTTGAGACAAAAGAAAACGTGATGCCGATAGTAGGGCTGATCGCTCATGGTCGAAGGTCGTGAAAGCAAGCTCCGATCATACACCGCGGGGCACGCGCAGGCAGGCGCGGCGCGGCTTGCGCCGGCAGCGCGGGCGGGCGCGCGGTATCATCGCACCCTTTCGTTTTGGTTGTCTTTTTTGGAGAAGCACAGATGTCTATCGCAGCAAAGATGCCGTGGCGCACCATGATCGGTGCCGTATTGTTGTCCGCCATGCAAGCCGTGCCGGCGCTGGCGGCGGACAAGCCGGCGGCGGTGTCGGTCTTGTCGATCGTCGAGCATCCGGCGCTCGATTCGGTGCGCGATGGCGTGCGCGACGAGCTGAAGGCGGAAGGCTATGAAACCGGCAAGAACCTGAAGTGGGAATTCCAGAGCGCGCAGGGCAACGTTGCCACCGCCGCCCAGATCGCCCGCAAGTTCATCGGCGACAAGCCGGACGCGATCGTCGCCATCGCCACGCCGACCGCGCAGGCGGTGGTGTCGGCCACCAAGTCGATTCCGGTGGTGTATTCGGCGGTCACCGACCCGGTCGCCGCCAAGCTGGTCAAGAGCTGGGAGCCGTCCGGCGGCAACGTCACCGGCGTGTCCGACCTGCTGCCATTGGACAAGCAGATCGAGCTGATCAAGCGCGTGCTGCCGAATGCCAAGCGGGTCGGCATGGTGTACAACCCGGGCGAGGCCAATTCGGTGGTGGTGGTCGAACAGCTGAAGAAGCTGCTGCCGGCCGCCGGCCTGACGCTGGTCGAAGCGCCGGCGCCGCGCACCGTGGACGTCGGTGCCGCCGCCAAGAGCCTGGTCGGCAAGGTCGACCTGATCTACACGTCGACCGACAACAACGTGGTGTCGGCCTATGAATCGATGGTCAAGGTGGCGACCGAATCGAAGCTGCCCTTGATCGCCTCCGACACCGACACCGTCAAGCGCGGCGCGATCGCGGCGCTGGGCGTCAATTACTATGACCTCGGCCGCCAGACCGGCAAGCTGGTGGTGCGCATCCTGAAGGGCGAAAAGCCGGGCGCGATCGCATCCGAAACCAGCAGCAAGCTGGAACTGTTCGTCAATCCCGGCATGGCCGAGAAGCAGGGCGTGACGCTGGCGCCGGACCTGATCCAGGCGGCCAAGACAGTGGTCAAGTAGGCGCGTCCATCCATCCCCGGCGGCTGCCGCGCGGCGGCGGCCGTCCATCCGGCCGGCGCAGCGCCGGCAAGCAAGGCCATCTATGTCGTCATTCGCTCTACTCGGCGCGCTGGAACTGGGGCTGATCTATGCCCTGGTGGCGCTCGGCGTGCTGATTTCGTTTCGCATCCTGAACTTCCCGGACCTGACCGTGGACGGCAGCTTTCCGCTCGGCGGCGCGGTCGCCGCGACGCTGATCGTGCTCGGCTGGAATCCGTTTCTCGCCACCGCGGTGGCGATCGCCGCCGGCGCGCTGGCCGGCTTCGTTACCGGCTGGCTCAACGTGCGGCTGAAGATCATGGATCTCTTGGCCGGCATCCTGCTGATGACGATGCTGTACTCGATCAACCTGCGCATCATGGGCAAGCCGAACGTGCCGCTGATCATGGAGCCGACCATCTTCACCATCCTGCAGCCCGACTGGATGTCGGACGCGCTGGCGCGGCCGGCGATCCTGCTTGGCATGGTGATCGTGATCAAGCTGCTGCTCGACTTCTTCTTCTCGACCCAGATCGGGCTGGCGATGCGCGCCACCGGCGCCAACGCCCGCATGGCGCGCGC
>JBATWJ010000119.1:0-1623 GCA_049672545.1 Burkholderiaceae bacterium | reverse complement strand
GTTCCTGTCCTACATCGTCAACGCGCCGCGCCAGCTGGCCAGCGGCGCGCCGCATCACTTGGCGGCGCGCTTCAGGGGTGTCAGCGCCGAGGGTCCATACCGCTGGCACTTCATCGAACACCATCTGGCGCACGAGGCGAGCGCCTTCCTGGCGGCGCCGTTCCAGCGCTGCGCGGTGCTGACGATGGACGGCAGGGGAGAGCACGCCACCACCAGCTACGGCGTCTTCGACGGCCGCGAGTATCGCCGGCTGAAGCAGGTCAATCTGCCGGATTCGCTGGGCCTCTTGTATGAACGGGCCACCAGCTATCTCGGGTTCCTGCATTCGTCCGACGAATACAAGGTGATGGCACTGGCTTCCTATGGCCGGCCAGTCTATGCCGACCAGTTCCGCCAGATCGTCCGCCACGATGGCGAGGGTGGCTACACGGTGGCCGACGCCAATCTGGTTGAACTGTTCGGACCGGCGCGCATGCGCGGCGGGCCGCTCGACCAGCGGCACTACGACATCGCCCGTTCGCTGCAGCTGGTGCTTGAAGAAAGCGTCCTGACGATGGCCGACTGGCTGGCCGGTGTCAGCGGCGAAACGAAGCTGTGCATGGCCGGCGGCGTCGCGCTCAATTGCGTGATGAACGCGCGCGTGCGCGACCGCGGCAAGTTCGACGAGCTCTGGGTGCAGCCGGCCGCCGGCGATGCCGGTACCGCGCTGGGAGCAGCGCTGTGGGTCGATTTCCGCGAGCGTGACCATACCCGCCGCTGGCAGATGGACCATGCCTACCTGGGGCCGGCGTTCGGCGACGACGCGATCGAGGAGTTCCTGAAGTGGGCCAAGCTGGGCTATCGGCGGCTCGACGACGTCGCCGCAGAGACGGCGCGGATGCTGGCCGACAACAAGGTCATCGGCTGGTTCCAGGGGCGGATGGAATTCGGCCCGCGGGCACTCGGCGCGCGCTCGATCCTGGCGTCGCCGATCCAGCCGGAGATGCAGCAGCGGCTGAACCAGATCAAGGACCGGGAGGATTTCCGCCCGGTGGCGCCGGTGGTGCTGGAGGAGCGCGCGCACGAATGGTTCGTCGGCGGCCGGCAAGCGCAGCTGCGAGCACCCTACATGCTGTTCGTCTACGACGTCGCCAACGGCTGCGAAGACCGGATCCCGGCAGTGCGCCACGTCGACGGCACCGCGCGCGTGCAGACCGTCAACCAGAGCCAGAACCCACTGTATTACCGGCTGTTGCAGGAGTTCGACCGGCTGACCGGTGTGCCGGTGCTGATCAACACCTCGTTCAATACGCGCGGCGAACCGATGGTCTGCACGCCGCGCGACGCGATCGAATCGTTCTGGACCTCGCCGCTCGACGCGCTGGTGATCGGCTCCTTCATGCTGGAGAAAGCGTGATGAACGTGCCTTCGATCAGGGTGTCGGTGGTGGTGCCGACCTACCGCCGGCCGGACTTGCTGGAACGCTGTCTGGGCGCGCTGTGCGTCCAGCATTTCGATCCGGCCCGCTATGAAATCATCGTCGCCGACGATGACGGCGGCAATCCGGCGGTGCGCGCGCTGGCCGCGCGCCTGGATGGCCCGGTGCCGGTGCGCTACGTGGCGGTCACCGCGACCCAGGGTCTG
>JBATWJ010000118.1:0-3304 GCA_049672545.1 Burkholderiaceae bacterium | reverse complement strand
GTGCGCGAAGTGGTGGCGATGGGCGCGTATCCGTTTCCCGAACTGTCGCCGGCCGGCCACGAGGCGTTGCTGCGCCACGCGCTGCGGCAGGCCGACGCCGCCGGACTGGCCGGGCGCCGCTATCTCGACCTGTCCGGCGGCGAACAGCAGCGCGTGCAGTTCGCGCGCGTGCTGGCGCAGGTGTTGGCGGCGCGCGAGGCGGCGCAATACCGCGCATTGCTGCTGGACGAGCCGACGTCGAACCTCGATCCGCGGCACCAGCTGCTACTGCTGCGCACGGTCCGATCGCTGGCGCGCTCCGAGGGCATTGCCGCGCTGGTGGTGCTGCATGACGTCAATCTCGCCGCCCAGTGGTGCGACCGGCTGCTGTTGCTGGCGCATGGCCGCAGCGTGGCGCTGGGCGCGCCGGCCGAGGTACTGACGCCGCAGCGGCTCGAACAGGTCTACGCATTGACGGCCAGGGTGCTGCCGCATCCGCTGCATGGCGATACGCCGCTGGTGGTGTTCGAGGTTTGAGCGGCGTCATTTCATCAGAGCCGTTGCGACGGATGCGCTAGCATCCGGCCGACGGCCATCCGCCTGCGGGACCGGCGCCGGCCGGCATCGCGGTCCGCTCCGCATTTCCATATACTCCCTATGCATACCTGATGTTCCGGTCATAAACAGGGAGATTTTGTCGCATACTCCTTGTCTTTGGCGCAGAGCCGCGATGCGGCGGCAGCGGTTTATGCCGATTGCCGCCGGCCGCCGTGCATGGTAGGATGCGCGCTCTTCAACTTTCGGAGCTTTTCCTGTGGATCGTCCCAGTTGTCGCCGGCACGGCGACTTCGCACAGGCAAGGTAGCTCGGCACACTTTCGCGCCGCCGCCTTGCCAACCTGGCGGGGTGCGGCCACCGGCAGCCATTCGCGGCTGCCGTGACCATTCCCTGATGTTCGATTCCGGTCGTCGCCAAGCGGTGACCGCTTTGCCGTGCGCGAGGCCGATGCCTGTGTGGCGGCGTGGAGGGCGCATGCGTCATATCCGAAACTCTTTGCGGCAATGGCCGCTGGCGCTGCTGTGCGGCGCCTTGATGGTATCCGCGCAGGCGGCGGGGCCGCTGGTCACCGACGATGCCAGCATCGTCGATCCCGGCGCCTGCCAGCTCGAAACCTGGTTCAAGCGCAACCGCGACAGCAGCGAAACCTGGCTGCAGTCGGCCTGCAATCCGACCGGCAACCTGGAGCTGACGCTGGGTGGTGCGCGCACCAGCGATGCCGGCGGCACCCGCACCAGCGATCTGGTGGTTCAGTTGAAAACCATCGTCAAGCCGCTGGAAACCAACGGCTGGGGCTGGGGCCTGGCGTTCGGCAGCAACCGCCAGCCGGACCCCGACGGCACGCGCGAGTGGTATGCGACGCTGCCGCTGAGTGTTTCCTTCGACGACGACCGCCTGCTGCTGCACGCCAACCTCGGCTGGCTGCGCGAGCAGGAACAGCGCCGCGATCGCCTGACCTGGGGCGTGGCGACCGAGAAGCAGCTCGATGCGCGCAACTGGCTGATCGCCGAAGTGTTCGGCCAGCACCAGGGCCGGCCCTATTACCAGTTCGGCCTGCGCCACTGGCTGCTGCCGGAGCGGGCGCAGATCGACCTGACCTATGGCAACCGCTTCGGCCGCGACGATGCCGGGCACTGGCTGTCGATCGGCCTGCGGCTGCTGTCGCCAGCCTTCCTGCACTGAGCCGCGCACCCTTTTGTTCCTCTCAATCACCCACCATGCCTGAACTGATACGCATGCCGTCCATCTGATCCCATAACGACAGGGGAGGGTGGCGGCGCCGGAGAACGACAATGAACCTGACCTTGTTGAAAGAATTCTTCGCGGGATTTCTGCGCTCCCGCCACATCGGCCGCCACTTCCGCCGGCTGGCCGTGCTGGACACGCTGACCGGCAGCGGCGTCAGCCGCGATTTGCCGGCCGACCTGGGCCGCGCGCTGGCCACTGCCTCCGACGACGATGCCGGCGCGCTGCTGGCGCGGCTCGGCAGCCAGGCCGACGGCCTGACCGAAACGCAGGCGGAAGCGATCCGCGAGCGCGTCGGCCCGAACGAAGTCGACCACGAAAAGCCGCTGCCGTGGTGGCGCCACCTGTGGCATTGCTACCGCAATCCGTTCAATCTGCTGCTGACGCTGCTGGCGCTGATTTCCTGGCTAACCGAAGACCTGACCGCGACGCTGGTGATCGGCAGCATGGTGCTGCTGTCGACCCTGCTGCGGTTCTGGCAGGAAGGGCGCTCCAACCGCGCCGCCGATGCGCTGAAGGCGATGGTCAGCAATACCGCCACCGTGCTGCGGCCGGCCGACGGCGACGGAGCGCCGCAGCGGATCGAATTGCCGATCCGGCTGCTGGTGCCGGGCGACCTGATCTTCCTGTCGGCCGGCGACATGATCCCGGCCGATTGCCGCGTGCTCGGCGCCAAGGACCTGTTCGTTGCGCAGGCGGCGATGACCGGCGAATCGATGCCGGTCGAAAAATTCGCGCTGCAGCGCCAGCGCGATGCGGTCAATCCGCTCGACCTCGACAACATTCTGTTCATGGGCACCAACGTCGTCTCCGGCGCCGCCACCGCGGTGGTGCTCGGCACCGGCAACGGCACCTATTTCGGCGCGCTGGCCAGCCGCGTCACCGCCACCGAGCGCGCGCCGACCGCGTTCCAGGCCGGCGTCAACAAGGTCAGCTGGCTGCTGATCCGCTTCATGCTGGTGATGGTGCCAGTGGTGCTGCTGATCAATGGTTTCACCAAGGGCGACTGGCTGGAAGCCTTCCTGTTCGCGCTGTCGATCGCGGTCGGCCTGACGCCGGAAATGCTGCCGATGATCGTCACCTCGACGCTGGCCAAGGGCGCGGTGATGCTGTCGCGCAAGAAGGTGATCGTCAAACGGCTCGATGCGATCCAGAACTTCGGCGCGATGGATGTGCTGTGCACCGACAAGACCGGCACGCTGACTCAGGACCGCATCTTCCTGGCGCGCCACGTGAACGCCTGGGGCGAGGAAAGCGACGAGGTGCTGGAACTGGCCTACCTGAACAGCTATTACCAGACCGGGCTGAAGAACCTGCTCGACGTCGCGGTGCTGGAGCATGCGGAAGTGCAAAGCAAGCTGGAGCGCGCCGGCGGCTTTTCCAAGGTCGATGAAATCCCGTTCGACTTCGAACGCCGCCGCATGTCGGTGGTGGTGGCCGAGCGCGACGACCATCACCTGTTGATCACCAAGGGCGCGGTCGAGGAAATTCTGGCGGTGTGCAGCGAGGTGCGCCACGGCGC
>JBATWJ010000117.1:0-3281 GCA_049672545.1 Burkholderiaceae bacterium | reverse complement strand
GCCCGGCAGCGCGCGCCAGCCCGGCGCCAGATGGCCGCGCCGCTCGACCGCCAGCGCCAAATGCAGAGCCGCGAACGGCATCACCGCCACCAGGTAGTAGTTGGCCTTGGCGCTGGAAATCGAAAAGAACGCCAGCGGCAGCAGCCACGCCAGCAGCAGGAAACGCGACAGCAAGGCGGTGTCGTCCGCCGCCGGCTGCCTGCGCGCCAAAAGGCACGGCAGCAGCAGCGACCACGGGAACAGGTACAGCAGCATGCGCGGCAGGTAGTACCACCAGGCGCCGCCGTAGTAGTCGTGCGGCTCGCGCCGGCCGAGAAAGCGCAGCACGTGCTCGTTGATGAAATAGAACCAGGCGAAGGCCGGTTCGACCAGACTCGCCGCCAGATGCCACGGCAGCACGATCGCGGCGAACACCGCCAGCGCGCGCCATTCGAACCACTTGCCGATGCCGCCGATGAAAGCCCGCGCCGAGCGGCTGGCGGCGCAATCGAATGCGAGCGCGACCAGTCCGAACAGGATCAGCGCGACGAAGCCCTTGGCCAGCAGCGCCAGCGCCAGCCACGCATAGGCCCAGCGCAATAGGCGCGGCCGGTTTTCGGTCACGCTGCGCCAGGCCAGCATCAGCGCCGCCGTCAGCAGCGCGGTCAGCAGCATGTCGAACATCAGCGCGCGCGACATCGCGAACACGCCGAAGCCGGTGGAAAACATCAGCGCCGCCAGCCGCGCCGCCCGCGCATGGCCGGCATGGCGGCCGAACCGCAGCAGCAGCGCGACGCAAGCCAGCGCCGAGCACGCCGGCACCAGCCGCGCGCTCCATTCGGACACGCCGAACAGCGCAAACGACAGCGCGGTCAGCCAGTACAACAGCGGCGGCTTTTCCATGTACGGCAAGCCGTTCAGGTGCGGGATGATCCACTGCCGCCAGTCGCCGGAGGCCAGCATTTCGCGCGGAATTTCGGCGTACAGCCCTTCGTTGTTGTTCAGCAGGCCGTAGCTGCCGAGGCCGGCCAGCGCCGCCGCCAGCGCGACCGCCCACACCAGCCAGAGCGGGATCGAAGGCAGCGGCGAGGCGGAAAAACGGGAGGCGGTCATGCGGGGCGGATGCGGAAAACGGTGGCGCGCATTGTCGCACGGGCGCCGCCATTTCCCAATTGCCGCCGCGCTACTGCCCCAGCATCTCGGCCAGCGGCAGCATGCCGTCGACGTGTTCCGAAACGACCTTGACGATGACGATGATCGGGATCCCCAAAAGCAGCCCGGAAATGCCCCACAGCCAGCCCCAGAACAGCAGGCCGATGAAGACCGCGGCGGCGTTCATCTTGGCGATGCGGCCGGTCATCCAGGTGGTGACGAAGGTGCCGATCAAAGTCGCCGCCGCCAGCGAGATGCCGATCACCAGCAGCATCATGCCGAAGGTGCCGAACTGCATGAAGGCCGCCAGCCCGAGCGCGCCGGCGATCAGCAGCGGTCCGAAGTACGGCACCACGTGCAGCAGCCCGGCCGCCAACGCCCAGGCGCCGGCGTTTTCCAGCCCGACCGCGCGCAGCGCCGCCCACATCAGCAGCGTCAGCAGACCGTTGGTCACCAGCAGCATGAACATGTACTTCTGCACCGAGGTATTGATGTCGTTCAGGATGCTGACGGTGATGCGCTTGGAGCTCAGCGACGGCCCGGCCAGCTTGACCAGCTTGCGCTTGAAGATGTCGCCGGATGCGAGGATGAAGAACACCAGGAAGATCACCACCGTCGCCTGCCCCATGAACGCCATCGCGCCGATCGAGCTGGCCCACAGCCAGCTGCTCAACTGGAACGGCGGCGCCGCCGGTGCCGGGGACGACGCCGGGGACGGCCGGCGCAATGTGCCGGCCGCCTGGCTGGCGGCGCGCTCGATTTCGCTGGCGGCGGCCTGCATCCGCTCCAGCGTGTCGTGCTTGCCGCCACGCATCTTTGCCACCGCCTTCGACAGTTTTTGCGTCGCCACCGGCAACTGCTCGACGATCGACTGGAATTCGGTGCGCAGCGAATTGACCGCGGCGCCGGCGCTGCCCAGCATGATCGCCATCACCAGCACCACGCCGATCAGGCGCGGCACATGCAGCCGCTCCAGCCAGACAATCGGTGGATTGAGCGTATAGGCGATCAGCACGCCGAACACCAGCGGGATCAGAAAAGCCTGCGCCCATTGCAGCGCGAACAGCACCGCGAGCGCCGCCAGGATCGTCAGCGCCAGGCCGTTCGCGTCGAACTCCGACGCCGGCTCAGCCGGTTCGGTCGGCGACTCCAGCGCCGGCGCGTTGGCAGCCGGCTGCGGAGCTGCGGCATCGGACATGGCCGGCGCCTTCGGCAGTGCCGGGTGCTGATGCAAGGGTGTGTTCACGTGTTCCATCGTATTCGGGCCTGGTGCGCCGCGCGTGGCGGTGCAAAGCAATTCAGGCATGGACGACTGCTGTCGCCCATGCCTGAATCGGTGCAAGACAGCGCGGTTTCACTGCCCTACCGCGTCATCGCGGATGCGTCGCCGTCATTGCGGTTTGATCGACATCGAATTGCGCACCGACTTCACGCCCTCGACCCCGCGCGCGACCTGCACCGCCTTGTTGATATCGGCCTGCGTACGCACAAAACCGCTCAGCTGGACTACGCCCTTGAAGGTCTCGACATTGATTTCGGTGGCTTTCAGCGTCGGATCCTCGACGATTGCTGCCTTGACCTTGGCGGTGATCACCGAGTCGTCGATGTACTGGCCGGTGCCTTCCTTCTGCGGACCGGAGGCGCAGCCGGCCAGTGCGAGCAGGAAAAGGGCGAAAAAGAAAGTACTGAAGCGCTGTGCAAGTTTGTTCATCGTATTCTCCTTGGAAAAACCTGTGCATGGACGGTGCCCGTATGATGCCGACGGCAGCTTCTCCCCGTCCGTCGACACACAGGTTCGATGAGGCTACCGTTTTTTAGTTCCTTTTTGTCAAAACATTTCCAGTTTGGCAATCCGCACGCAGGCGGTGCCGAAGGCGGCGCACGGCGCGAATGGCGATCCGCTACCATGACGGATTCGGAGCGGTCGGCGCTTGATCGACGGCAATAGGCGCGAGCCGGGGCAGGATTTTTTCATTGATGCGGTACGTGGTGGAACAGCGCGCGCAAGTACAAAAACAGGTAGTCGTGATCGGCGGCGGCGTGGTCGGCATCTGCACCGCCTATTTCCTGGCCGCGGCCGGGCATGAAGTGGCGGTCATCGAGCGCCACGCCAGCGTCGCCGAAGGCGCCAGCTTCGGCCATGCCGGCGC
>JBATWJ010000116.1:0-5117 GCA_049672545.1 Burkholderiaceae bacterium | reverse complement strand
GCCCGGCACTGCGCGCCAGATCCAGCGCGGCATTGCGGGTGGCGGTCTGCGGCGTCGCGGTGCCGCCCTGTCCGCGTCCCCGTTGTGCCTTGGCATCGACCACCGACGACAGCGGCAGCGGAAAGTTGCGCGGCTTCTGGTTCATGCGAGGTCGGCGCGTAGCGCATCCAGCTGCGCGCCGTGGGTCAGGTCGATCTGCAGCGGGGTGACCGACACGTGCCCGGCGGCCACCGCGTGGAAGTCGGTGCCGGCGGCGGCATCGCGCGCGCCACCGCTCGGCCCGATCCAGAACACGTCCTTGCCGCGCGGATCCTGCATCTTGATCACGCCACCCGATGCATGGCGGCGGCCGAGCCGGGTCACCCTGGCGGGCTTCAGCGCGTCATACGGCAGGTTCGGGATGTTGACGTTCAGCAGATACGGCTTTTGCAGGCGGTCAAAGCGGCGCTGGACGATGTCGCGCGCGGCCCGGGCCGCCGCATCCAGCTCGGCCCAGCCCTTGTCGACCTGGGAGAAAGCAATCGCCGGAATCCCGAACAGGAAGGCCTCGGTGGCCGCCGCCACGGTACCGGAATACAGCGTGTCGTCGCCCATGTTCTGGCCCTGATTGATGCCGGACACCACCAGGTCCGGGGTGTCGATCAAAAGGCCGGTCAGTGCCACGTGCACGCAGTCGGACGGCGTGCCGTTGATGAAGTAGAAGCCGTTTTCGGCACGGTAGACCGACAGCGGCCGGTCCAGCGTCAGCGCATTCGAACAGCCCGAGCAATTGCGGTCCGGCGCCACCACCACGATGTCGGCGATCGGCGCCAGCGCATCGGCCAGCGCGGCCAGCCCCGGAGCCAAGTAGCCGTCATCGTTGCTGATCAGGATTTTCATACCCGGATTTTACCCGAAGCAACCTCGCGTTCCGCGCCGCGCGCGGCAGGTTTGCGGCATAATCGTCCAAATCAAACGGTCGTTCTTTTTTTATGCGGTACTTAACGGAGACAGTATGAAAGCGATTATCTGCAAGGCCTGGGGATTGCCCGATACCCTGACGGTGGAAGAATTGCCCGACCCGGTCCCGGGCCCCGGCCAGGTCAGCATCGAGGTGCAGGCGGCCGGCGTCAATTTCCCGGACGTGCTGATCATCCAGAACAAATACCAGTTCAAGCCGGAACTGCCATTCACGCCCGGCAGCGAGCTGGCCGGCGTGGTGCGCGCGGTCGGCGACGGCGTCAGCCACGTGAAGCCGGGGGACCGCGTGATCGCCTTCATCGGCAACGGCGCCTTCGCGCAGCAGGTGGTGGTCGCCGCCAACACCGTGATGCCGATGCCGCCCGGGATGGACTTCGATACCGCCGCGGCGATCACGCTGACCTACGGCACCTCGCATCACGCGGTGGTCGACCGCGCACAGTTGAAGGCCGGCGAAACCATGCTGGTGCTGGGCGCGGCCGGCGGCGTCGGGCTGGCGGCGATCGAGATCGGCAAGGCGCTCGGCGCGCGCGTGATCGCCGCCGCCTCGAGCGATGAAAAGCTGGAAGTCTGCAAAGCGCACGGCGCCGATGCCACTATCAACTACAGCAGCGAAGACCTGCGCGAAGCGATCAAGGCCGCCACCGGCGGCAAGGGCCCGGACGTGATCTACGACCCGGTCGGCGGCGTCTACGCCGAGCCGGCGTTCCGCTCGATCGGCTGGCGCGGCCGCTACCTGGTGGTCGGCTTCGCCAACGGCGAAATCCCGAAGCTGCCGCTGAACCTGGCGCTGCTGAAGGGCGCGTCGCTGGTCGGCGTGTTCTGGGGGGAATTCGCGCGGCGCGAACCGAAGGCCAACCTGGCGGCGATGCAGCAGATGATGGGCTGGCTGGCCGAAGGCAAGATCCGGCCGCACATTTCGGGCCGCTACGCGCTGGCCGAGACGCCGCAAGCGCTGAACGACATGGCGGCGCGCAAGGTGACCGGCAAGGTGGTGATCCAGCCGCAGCGCTAGACGCTGGCGGCACCAGGCGCTAGTCCAGATCGACCAGCGTCTGGTGCACGTACGCGGACAGAATCAGGCGCTCGCGCGGCGCCAACTGTCCGAACGAAAATCCGTGCCGGCATTCGCCGCCGGCGTCCGGCGCCACCGAACGCAGCGCCGCCGGTAAATTCAGCACTTCTTCATGGCCGGCGGCGCAGAGCTTGAACTTGATTCTGCCCTCATCGCCGGCGGCGCCGAGCGCCTGCGCGGCCGACAGCGAGCAGCCGCCGATACTCAGGTCGACCATCGTCGCCGCAAGGGTGCGCGGCGGCGTGCCCAGTTCCAGCGCGGTGATGATCTGCACCGGCGCGCGCGCATCCTGGCGCACCACGGTGCAGCCGATCTGCTTCGGATACGACAGATGCAGATACGGATGCGGGGTCAGCACCGACTTGACGACCGCCGCCGAAAACGCATACGCCTTCTTGCCGGCGAAGGCGCGAATCACGAACGACTGCCCTTCGCGCACGAATTCCAGCTTGCCGTCGACCGTCGGCGCGCCGGTCAGGATGCTCTGCTGCCGGACGTAGCCGATCAGCGGCACGGTGTAGCGCAGCCTGGGATTTTCCGCTACCTGCAGGAACAGGTTCTCGCCGATGTGCCAGCGCACGTCTTCCATGCGCACCGCGGTTTCCGGCATGGCCGGCGGCGGTACCGGTCCGCTGTCGCGTAGCGGCGTCACGCGCACCAGCTTTTGCGCGCGAGGCGGCGGCTCCGGGCGTAGCGCCGGCGCCGCCATCTGCCAGCTGGCGTCGGAATAGTAGCCATATTCGAGCAGGTTCTCGAGCTGGGTTGCGCTGGCGATCACGTGGCCGCGCTGCAGCAGCAGCTTGCCCTGGGCGTCGTACACCGACCACGGCAGCGGCTTGCCCAGAACGACTTCGCCGGCGCGCACCGGCACCAGGGAGGAAGGGGATTCACGCATGGGTCGAGTCTCTCGTTGTCGCCGAAGCACCAGTCCGCGCAGTGCCGGGCCTGTCTCGGCAGCCGGTTTCAGGCGGCCGGCCGTGAATTCATGGTTCCGGTTATAGCATCAAGCACGGCCGAATTGGCGCGCCAAATGCAAACAATTGTCACGCCAGCGACATTCGTCAGTCACTTGCTCAAAATCATGGGGTATGGGCATAAAATGGCCATTTCATGCCCAGGATAGGGGTACTATTAAGGGAGTATGCGATTTCGGCGCGGCGCATCAGGGCGCAGTGCCGGCCTCTTCCGGTGTCGGCGTGTCCGCAGTCATTGCTGTGCCGGACCCGGCGAAGAACGCGCGCACCGTGTCCAGCTCGCGCGTGCGTTTGAACGGCGGCAGGCTTTGCCAGATACGGCGGCCGTAGCCCTTCGAGATCAGACGCGGATCGCAGATCATCAGCACGCCGCGGTCGCGCTCGTCGCGGATCAGACGGCCGGCACCCTGCTTCAGGTTGATGATCGCTTCCGGCAACTGGTGATGGGCGAAACCGTTTAGGCCGTTCTTTTCCATCGCCTCGATGCGTGCCGCCAGCACCGGATCGTCCGGCGGTGCGAACGGCAGCTTGTCGATGATCACTGCCGACAGCGCGTCGCCGCGCACGTCGACGCCTTCCCAGAAGCTCTGGCTGCCGACCAGCACCGCGTTGCCGGCGGCGCGGAAGCGCTCCAGCAGTTCGGTGCGGCCGGCGTCGCCCTGCACCAGCAGCGGATACGGCCACTTGCGCCGGTCGAATTCGTCGCGCAGCCGCAGCGCGGCGCGGTTCACCGCGCGCATCGTGGTGCACAGCAGGAAGCTGCGGCCGCCGGCCGCTTCGATTACCGGCAGCGCGACGTCGACCACGGCGTCGGTGTAGTCGGGCGAATTCGGCGCCGGCAAGCCGTTCGGCACGTATAGCAAGCCCTGCTGCTGGTAATCGAACGGACTGGGCCAGGTCTGCGCCGGCTCGCCGTCCAGGCCCATCTGCGCGGTGTAGTGGCTGAAATTGCTTTTCACCGCCAGCGTCGCCGAAGTGAAGATCCAGGCGCGCGGCGCGCCCTCACGCTGCTTGGAAAAGATCGGCGCGATAGACAGCGGCGTCTGGTGCAGCTGCAGCGACGACGAAAACGCTTCCACCCATTGCACGCGCGGCGGGCCATCGTCGGCGCCGGGGGCCGCCGGCTGGTTCCAGCCGTCCAGCCGCGCTGCCAGTTCGATCGCGCGCGCGCGGCATTGCTCGATGGTTTCGGCGCGCTCGGCCTGCGCTTCCAGCGTCGGCAGCAGCGCCTTCAATTCCGTGCGCAGCGTCGCCAGCGCGCCGAAGAAGGCACTGGACGGCGCGATCTGATGCACCGCCAGCCGCAGCGTGTCCTGCGGGAAGGCCAACCGCAGGTCGCGCGCGGCGCGCTCGACCGGCGCCACCAGCTTGGCCCAGTCGGCGCCGTCGCGCGCATGCGACAGGCCTTCGGCCAGCACGTCGCGGCACAGCTCCAGCACCTGCGAGGTCGACACGGTGTCGCCGAAGAACAGCGTGGCGGTGTCCGGCAGCTGGTGCGCCTCGTCGAAGATCACGGTATTCGCGCTCGGCAGCAGCTCGGCGACGCCGGTGTCCTTCAGCGCCACGTCGGCGAAGAATAGGTGATGGTTGACCACCACGACGTCGGCCTGCTGCGCCTCGCGCCGCGCCTTCATCACGAAGCAGTCCTGGTAGTACTGGCACTCGGCGCCGAGGCAGGTGTCGCGGGTCGAAGTCACCAGGTTCCAGACCGGCGCGTTTTCCGGCACTTTCGACAGCTCGGCCTTGTCGCCGGAGCCGGTGGTTTTGATGAAGCGGCCAATCTCGCGCAGATAGCCGACGTCCTCGCGCGCGGTCAGGCGGCCGTTCTGCAGCGTGCGTTCGAGGTGGAAATGGCAGACGTAGTTGGAACGTCCCTTCAGCAGCGCCACCGATACCGGCGCGCGCAAGGCCGCGCGCACGGTCGGGATGTCGCGCAGGTACAGCTGGTCCTGCAGGTTCTTGGTGCCGGTCGAGACGATCACCTTGCCACCCCACAGCAGCGCCGGCACCAGGTAGGCGAAGGTCTTGCCGGTGCCGGTGCCGGCCTCGGCGATCAGCGTGGTGCGGGTTTCGATGGCGGCGGCGATCGCCTTCGCCATCTCGGTCTG
>JBATWJ010000115.1:0-3416 GCA_049672545.1 Burkholderiaceae bacterium | reverse complement strand
GCGCAGCGACCCTGGCCGAGGCGCGGCAGGCGGTACTGGAGCACGACGCGCGGATGGCGGCGCACCTGTCGCCGCAGGAGCGGCAGACGCTGCTGCGGCTACTGCACAAGCTGGCCAAGCCGGATGGCTGACCGGCGGTTCGTTTCAAAGCAGGCAACATCCGTTTTCACCACTTTTCACCACAACAGCGCCGACTTCTTGAAGGCGCATCACACCGAGGAGACAGAGATGAACTTCAAGCTCACCAGCGGCGCCGCCATCACGGCCGCATTGTTCTGCGCGCAGGCGCTGCCGGCCTACGCCGACATCAACGTCGGCATTTCGATCTCGGCTACCGGGCCGGCGGCGTCGCTCGGGATTCCCGAAAAGAACACGGTGGCACTGCTGCCGACCACGATCGCCGGCGAAAAGATCAACTACATCGTGATGGACGACGGCACCAACCCGACCGAAGCCAACAAGAACGTGCGCAAGGCGGCCACCGAAAATCACGCCGACATCTTCTTCGGCTCGTCGGCGGTGCCGACCGCGCTGGCGATCGCCGAGGTCGCCAACGAAACCAAGACGCCGCAGATCGCACTGGCGCCGCTGGAACTGGCCGGCGGCAAATTTCCGTGGACCTTTTCCGCCGCCCAGCACACCGCGCTGATGGCGCAGGCGCTGGCCGAACACATGAAGGCCAATGGCGTCAAGACGCTCGGCTTCATCGGCTACGCCGACGGCTACGGCGAAGGCTGGCTGCGCGACATGACCAAGGCGGCGGAAGCGGCCGGCCTGAAGATGGCCATCGTCGAGCGCTACAACC
Source organism: Burkholderiaceae bacterium (assembly GCA_049672545.1). GTDB lineage: Bacteria > Pseudomonadota > Gammaproteobacteria > Burkholderiales > Burkholderiaceae_D > DATJCV01. The sequence continues at coordinate 2,611 of JBATWJ010000115.1, read as the reverse complement.
GCACCGACACCAGCGTCACCGGCCAGGTGGTCAAACTCTCCGCGGCCAACCCGGACGCGATCCTGGTGGCCGGCTCCGGCACGCCGGCGGCGCTGCCGCAGACGGCGCTGGTGGAGCGCGGCTACAAGGGCCGCATCTACCAGACGCACGGCGCCGCCAACAAGGATTTCATCCGCGTCGGCGGCAAGGCGGTGGAAGGCACAGTGCTGCCGGTCGGCCCGGTCATGGTCGCCGCGCAATTGCCGGACAGCCATCCGTCCAAGCAGCCGGGCGTCGAATACACACGTCAGTACGAGGAAAAATACGGCGCCGGCACGCTGTCGTCGTTCGGCTCGCACATGATCGATGCTTACCGGTTGCTGGCCGCCGCGGTGCCGACGGCGCTGAAGAAGGCCAAACCCGGCACGCCGGAATTCCGCCAGGCGCTGCGCGACGCGCTGGAAACCGACCGCGAAGTGGTCGGCACCCAAGGCGTGTTCAACATGAGCCCGACCGACCACTACGGCCACGATGCCCGCGCGCGCGTGCTGGTGAAGATCGAAAAGGGCGACTGGAAGCTGCTCGACGCCCCGGCTAAATAAGGGCGGACGCAGCCAGACAACCCGCGCCGGCGGTCGCCACCGGCGCGTCTTCATCGCGCTCCGTCATATACTCCCTTTCAAGCAGGCTTGAGCCGGGTGCAAATGCTCGCAAAAAGTATCATACTCCCAGTTCTTTCTGGCGTTGGCAGGTGATTCCTGACCGCAATCGCGGCGCCGCCGGCGCAGCCCCGGCGCGGTCATCGCGCCGTCACAATCGCCGTTTATCGTTGCCGTTTCCCGATGACGCTTCCGTTTCGCCGTTCGCCGTGCCGGCCGCGGTGCCGCCGATGACGCGTGCCGCGTGCGCTGCCTCGGCGGCGCGGCGACGGAATGCGCATACTCGGAGCCAATCCAGTCACGAAAGGATGCGATGTTCGCTGCGGTCGACCTGGGGTCCAACAGTTTCCGGCTGCACGTGGCGCAGCCGGAAGGGGACGATATGCGCGTGGTCAGGAGCGCGCGCGATCCGGTCCGTCTCGGCTCCGGGCTGGATGGCCACGGCTGTCTGACCGACGCGGCGATGGCCGCCGGCGCCGAATCGCTGCGGCGCTTCGCCGCGATACTCGGCGCCTACCAATTGGACGCGGTGCGCGCGGTCGCCACCAGCACGCTGCGGGTGGCGAAGAATGCCGCCGTCTTCCTGCCGATCGCCGAGCAGGCGCTCGGCCAGCCGATCGACGTCATCTCCGGCGAGGAGGAAGGGCGGCTGATCTATCTCGGCGTCGCCAGCCATGTCGCGTGCGCCGACGAGCGGCGGCTGGTGCTGGACATCGGCGGCGGTTCGACCGAGCTGATCCTGGGCCGCGGCGCAGAAGCGGAGCGGGTCGAATCGTTCGCCATCGGCACCGCGCGCCAGAGCCTGACGTTCTTTCCCGGCGGGCGGATCGAGGAAGCATCGTTCGACGCGGCGATCCTGTCTGCGCGCTCGCAGTTCGAGGAGGCGGCCGCGCTGTTTTCTCCCGAGCACTGGAGCCAGGCCTATGGCTCGTCCGGCACGGTGCGCGTGATCGCCGAAGTGATCGCGCGCAACGGTATCGGCAGCGGCCGGCTCGACCGCGCCAGCCTCTTGGCGTTGAAGGCGCGCCTGCTGCAGCACGGCCGGCTGGACGCGGTCACGCTGTCCGGCATCAAGCCGGAGCGGCTGCCGATGATGCTCGGCGGCCTGGCGATCCTGCTCGGGCTGATGCAGGAACTCGACATGCAGATGCTGCAGCCGGTCGAAGCCGGCCTGCGCCTGGGCGTGCTGCGCGATCTGCAGCTGCGCGCAACCAAACGCGACCGGCGCGAACAGTCGGTGCAGGATTTCCTGCGTCGCTTCGGCGCCGACCCGGTGCGTGCGCAGCAGACCGCCGATGCTGCCGGCGCGCTGTACCGGCTGCTGAAACCGGCCTCCGACGCTTACCAGAAGCCGCTGGTCTGGAGCGCGCTGCTGCACGAAGTCGGGCTGGCGGTGTCGCAACAGTCCCATCACAAGCATGCCGCCTACCTGGTCGAGCACGCCGATCTGCCCGGCTTCACCGGCCGCGAACAGCGCACCATCAGCCTGCTGGTGCTGGCGCAGAAGGGCAATCTGCGCAAGCTCGGCGCCGCGCTGGCCGAAGCCGATTTCGCCAAGGCGGTGCTGGCGCTGCGGCTGGCGGTGATGCTGAAGCATGCCCGCATCGCGGAGGCGCCGGAGGCGTTGCGGCCGCGCATGCAGACCCGCATCGAACTGGAAATCCCGCGCGACTGGCTGACGCAGCATCCGAGCGTTTCCTGCTGGATGCGCAAGGAGCGGGAGTGGTGGGACGAGGTCGACGTCGATTTCGCCGCGCGCATCCGCTGAACATTCAGAACACCAGCTTGCCGCCTTTGCCGAACAGCGCGATGTCGAGATAGTTCGACAACCGGTTGCCGTCGCCAACGATGCCGACCGCCAGCCCGCCCAGGTCGATCTCGCGCGGGCGCGCGCGCCAGTCGCGCAGCGCCGATTTGCCGGGCTGCTGCGCCTGCTGCAGCGCCCGCGCCAGCGACTTGGCGGCGGCGAAGCC
>JBATWJ010000114.1:0-8579 GCA_049672545.1 Burkholderiaceae bacterium | reverse complement strand
GTGCGCCGAACAGGCCGACGATCAGCGGCGCGATGAACAGTGCCGGCCAGAAGCCGATCTGGGCACTGATGCTATAGGCGAAGTAGGCACCCAGCATGTAAAAGCTGGCATGCGCGAAATTGAGGACCCCCATCATGCTGAAAATCAGCGTGAGGCCGGCCGACAGCATGAACAGCAGCAGGCCGTAGCTCAACCCGTTCAGCAAGGTGATGACTGTAAACTCCACGAAGCAGCCCCTATCGAGTATGCGATTCGGTTGTAATCGAAAAAAAACAGCGTGGCGCCGCCCGCGCCACGCTGCAAGGACACGCTTACTTCGACGGCCGCTTCATCTGGCAGGAAGTCGGCTGGGTCGCCACATAGGTGTCGAGCACCTGGTCGGTCTTCCAGCCGTAGCCGGTGTTTTCCTGGTCGAACTTGACGTCCTTGCCGTTGAGCTTGGTCCAGGTGGCAATGTAGAGCGGCTGCTGCAGCTGGTGATCGGCCGCACGCATCTCCACTTCGCCGTTCAGGCTTTGCACCTTCTTGCCTTCCATCGCGAACGCGACCTTGACCGGGTCGATCGACTTGGCATCCTTGATCCCCTGGCTCAGCAGCTTCAGGCCGCTGTAGGTCTGCATCGTGTAGTAGTCGTCGTCGTACTTCTTCTTGAAGCCCTCGACGATGTCCTTGCCGACGAAGCCCTGATTGTTGGCGTTCCAGACTCCGACGTATTTCACGTGGTCGGCGCCGGCGGCGCCCATCGCGGTCGGCGTGCCGGTGGTGGCGGCGTAATAGGTATAGAAATTGGTTTTCAGGTCGGCATCCTTGGCGGCCTTGATCAGCAGCGCCAGGTCGGCGCCCCAGTTGCCGGTGATGACGGTATCGGCGCCGGCGGCCTTGATCTTGGCGATGTACGGCGAGAAGTCCTTGACCTGCCCGATCGGGTGCAGGTCGTCGCCGACGATCTGCACGTCGGCCCGCTTGCGCTTCAGCATTTCCTTCGCCGCGCGCTGCACCGAATGGCCGAATGCATAGTTCTGGTTGATCAGGTAGACCTTCTTGACCTCCGGACGCTTGGCCATATAGGAAGTCAGCGCCTCCATCTTCATCGGCACGTTCGCATCCAGCGCGAAGTGCCAGAAGCTGCACTTGCTGTTGGTCAGGTCGGGATCGATCGCCGCATGGTTCAGGTAGACGATCTCCTTGCCCGGATTGCGCTCGTTGTGCTTGTTGATCGCATCGACCAGCGCCAGCGCGACGCCCGAGCCGTTGCCCTGGACGACATAGCGGTAGCCCTGGTCGATCGCGGCCTTCAGCTGGATCAGCGATTCCTGCGGGCTGCTCTTGTTGTCGAAACCGGTGAATTCAAAGGTGATGTCGCCGGCCCAACGCTCGGCATTGGCCTTTTCGGCAACGTACTGGTAGCTGCGGAGCATGTTCTGGCCGACTGGCGCGAACGACCCGGACAAGGGATCGATCAGCGCAATCTTCACCGTTTCGGCGCCGGCGATGGCGGGAGCGGCAAACGCCGCAGCCAATGAAAGCGGGAGAATCAGGGATTTCAAACGAATAGTCATTGCCTCTTCCTTCCTTATGGATTTTTGTGAACACCCTATCGCGGTTGCGTTCCGTGCAGGGCACGGATGATGTCATGCTGCGTCTGCGAGTTCTAGCGACTGTCTGCCGTGGCCTTCTCCTTTCGCCTGTGAGTCGATACCAAGAGGTGAAAGCCGGCACCTGCCCTTTCGCCTTTTGCGCCGCAGGCTTCGCCGGCCGGAAGCAAGCGGCGTTTCATGCCACCTCGAACAGGCCGGCCGCACCCATGCCGCCGCCTACGCACATCGCGACCACGACATATTTCGCCTGGCGGCGCCGGCCTTCGATCAGCGCATGCCCGACCAGCCGGGCGCCGGTCATGCCGTACGGATGGCCGATCGAAATCCCGCCGCCGTTGACGTTGTAAATATCCGGATCGATGCCGAGCCGGTCGCGGCAGTACAGCGTCTGGCAGGCGAACGCCTCGTTCAGCTCCCACAGGCCGATGTCCCCGATCTTCAGGCCATGCTGGGCCAGCAGCTTGGGGATCGCATACACTGGGCCGATCCCCATTTCTTCCGGCGCGCATCCGGCCACTGCCATGCCCCGATAGATGCCGAGCGGCTGCAGGCCGCGCCGCTCGGCCAGCCGGCGCTCCATCAGCACGCAAGCGGATGCGCCATCCGACAGCTGGCTGGCGTTGCCGGCCGTGATCACGCCGCCGTCGATCACCGGCTTCAATCCCTGCAGTCCCTCGAAGGTGGTGTCGGGGCGGTTGCCCTCATCCATCGTCAGGGTGACGTCACGGTAGCTGACCTGCCCGCTTTGCTTGTCGACAACGGCCATGGCGGTGCTGATCGGCACGATCTCGCTATCCAGCAGCCCGGCCTGCTGGGCTGCCGCCGTGCGGCGCTGCGATTCCAGCGCGTACCGGTCCTGCACCTCGCGCGTGATGCCGTACTTCGCGGACACGAATTCCGCCGTCTTCAGCATCGGCATGTAGGCATGCTCGGCGGCCGCCACGACGTTCGGGTCGGCCTCCTGCGAAGTCCACTCCATGTAGCGGTTCTGGACGGCCGAGATGTTGTCCTGGCCGCCGGCGACGACTACCTGCATGCCATCGACGATGATCTGCTTGGCGGCGGTGGCGATCGCCATCAAGCCGGACGAGCACTGGCGGTCGATGGTCTGTCCGGACACCGTGTCGGGCAAGCCGGCGGCCAGCGCTGCGTAGCGCGCCAGATTGCCGCCGCCGGTCCCGGCGGTCAGCACGCTGCCGATGACCACGTCGTCGACTTCGGCGCCGGCGACACCGGCGCGCGCCGCCGCGTGGCGGATGGCATGTCCCATCATGGTCGGCGACTTGATGTTGTTGAGCGCTCCGCGGAACGCTCGGCCAATCGGCGTGCGCGCGGTGGAAACGATGACGGCGTCTTTCATGTGTATTTTTGAGAGATCGGGTTCCGGTCCGGGCGCCCGTCGAGGCGCTCGTTGCAAAAGGCCGCCCCCGGCTGCCATCGCGGGCGGCAAGGACGGCTTCGATACGGTGTTGCTTAAGAATCTGTAGTGTCGAGGAACGACGGAGCGAAAACTATGTATGCTGCGCACATACAATACCGGCTATGAGTGTGGCAATTTTCATTTTCCGGGTTGAGAGCCGGATTATTCGACCCATTGGCATGCATCGTCATGCGGCGCTGGTATCCGTCCTTTGATGCAGCGCCGCCGATCGGCGGCGACACGGAGCAGGCCGTTCGCGATTCCGACGTTCAGGGGGCAATCGGCCATTTGCGCATGAGAAGAAAAGACGGCGCTGGCCGGACAAGCCGGGCGGCGCCAAAGCGGTGGCATCGAACATCAGTTGCGACGGATATTGCGGACATGTGACTCGGAGCGCGGCGCTGTCTGGAACGCCGTCTGCGAAGCGGCAATACTTGTCTTCATCGCTGCCGACAGTTGCGGCCGGCCAGGAGTGGACGCGGCGCCCAGGCGCCGCGGAACACCTTTGTCACGCGCCGATCCGACCTCCTTCTTGATTCGACTCGGCCTTGCTCAATTCCAGGCGATATTGCTCCCAACCGGACCCCGGCACCACTTCGCCGGCGCGATCCTGCAGTTCGCCGAGGCGTACGCACAGCTGCCCGGCCGGGTCGTCGGCGTCATCAATGAATACCCCATGCGTCATCGTGACGTGTGCGCACTCGAAACTGCCGGCGCCGGCCAGCAGGATCATCCGCGTCGGCGCATCTTCGCCGGCCAGCGCGATCACGGCCGGGCTGACGCGCTCGGGCGTCAGGCGGGCCAGCGCTTCCGGCGGCAGCAGCCCTTCGGTCATCGCCGTCGCGGCGCTGGGCGCCAGGCAGTTCACGCGGATGTTGTACTTGGCGCCTTCCAGCGCCAGCGTCTGCATCATCCCGACCAGCGCCATCTTGGCGGCGCCGTAGTTGGCCTGGCCGAAGTTGCCATACAGGCCGGACGACGAGGTCGTCATCACGATGCGGCCGTAATTCTGCGCCTGCATCTGCGCCCATACCGCCTTGGTGCAGTTGACCGCGCCCATCACGTGCACGTCGAGCACGGTGCGGAAGTCGTCGAGCGACATCTTGGCGAAGGTACGGTCGCGCAGGATGCCGGCGTTGTTGACCAGGATGTCGACCCGTCCCCACTCGTCCATCACGCGCGCCACCATCTGTTCCATCCGGTCAAAGTCGGTGACGTCGCCCCCGTCGGCGATCGCGATGCCGCCGTCGCTGACGATCTGATCGGCGACCGTCCTTCCCGGCGAGCCCGGATCGGCGCCGCCGAAATCGTTGACCACCACGCGGGCGCCCTGCTTCGCCAGCGCGAACGCGTGAGCGCGGCCGAGCCCGCTGCCGGCGCCGGTGACGATCGCCACCCGGCCGTCCAGTAACTTCTTCATCTTTCCTCTCCTGATGGAATTCAATGGGTACGCGGGCCGACGATCGTTGCCGCGCCCGGATTCTTCGCGGCGTCTAAGCGGCGGCGAAGCGGGGCGGACGATCGGGTTGCCCGTCTTGGTGTCTGCTGCGGAGTTTGCGGAAAACGAAACCGGCCGCATCGGCGCAAGCGGCCATCGGAACCACTATAAGGAGCCGGTGGCGGCGATTCAATGTGAAGACGTCACATGCGAGGCCGCATTTTTGTGTAGCCAAGTACCATGGCGGCCGGTAGAGTGAGGAAGATGGCGCGCTCTGCCTGGCTCGGCCGCAGGCGCGCCGCTGCCAGAATAGGTTGTTAGAATGAATCTTTCACCACGGCCATTCCCGGGCACGGCCACACCGGGCGGTGGGAAAGCCGGCAAACCAGTTATCAGTTATCCGTACGGCGAGCGCACGGCCACTTCATCCGTTCCTGCATCGCTTGCCGGAATCAACGTGGAATGAAGACATAAAATGCACATGGCGGAAATCGGCCCCTTAGCCGGAGACATCGCAGCCGACCTGATCGACCTGCTGCATCGAGGCGCTTCTGCAGAAGAGTTTTCCTCTCGCCTGGACCAGGCCGAAGCGCTTCCGAACGACGATCCCCGCAAGTCCGGCATCGTCGAGCTGACACGGATGGCAATGGCGGTGCAGAACCGGCTGGAACTGCAGCAGCAGAGCGAGCAGGGCATGTTGACGGTGGTCGAATCTGCCAAGGATCTCTCCAGCCGTCTCGATCTGACCAGCCTGCAGCGCGCGATCGTCAGCCGCGCCCGCAATCTGCTGGGTGCCCAGGTGACCTACCTGTCGGTACACGACCCCGAACGCGACGAGTTCCGGGTATTGTTCTTCGACGGCGCGATCGCCATCAGCACGACGAAGTCGTTGGCGGGGGGTCTCGGGGTCGCCGGTATCGTGATGTCGACGTGCCTGCCATTTGCGACGTCGGATTATCTGAACGACACGCGGTTTCCGCACGATCCGGAGATCGACCAATGGTTCCGCAATGAAGGAATTTCGACGCTGGTCGGGGTACCGCTGCTCTGCGACGGCAACGTGCTTGGCCTGTTGTTCGTCGCCGACCGCTACCATCGGACCCACACCGCGCTGAACATCGGCATTCTCAGTACGCTGGCGACGCATGCCGCGGTGGCGATCAATAATGCCAAGGCGTTCGAGCAAGCCACCGCCGCCCTGCAAAAGGCCGACGTGGCGCGCGCCGAGCTGGAACGGCACGCGCGCGACGTGCAGAGCGCCGCCGAGGCGCACGAGCAGCTGACCTCGCTGCTGGCACAGGGCGCCTCGCTCGGCACCCTGTGCCAGGCCATCGCCCAGCTGCTCGACGGCGACGTGCTGGTCATCGACGAGGCTTCGCAGGTCATCGGGCGCGCCACCGCGCCCGGCTATGTCGGCACCGCGGCCGACGCCTATGCGCCACACACGGCGCACAGCGCCGCGATTACCGCGGCCTTGCGCGAGAGCCGGATGGCGGGGCGCTCGGTGATCGCCTACGAAACCGGCGGCGAACTGTGCAGGACGATCGCCGTCATCGGCGGCAACGACGTGCTGGGCGCGGTGCTGCTGTTCCGGCATGAGGATCTGAGCGAGGTATCGGTGCGCACCTTCGAGCGAAGCTCGAGCCTGATCGGTATCGTGCTGCTGTCGCAGGAGCGCATCGAGGCGGGCAAGAGCCGCGACGTGTCGACGCTGCTGCGGGCGCTGGTGTCCGCACGGCAGGAAGACGCGGCATTGATCGCCGACCGCGCCGAGCGCTTCGGCCTCGACCTGTCGCAGCCGGTGTCGCTGGTGCTGATCGAGACCGGCCATCCGAAACCGGAATTCATGGCGCGGCGGCTACGCACCGCGGCACCGTTTTCACGACTGGTACTGGACGAGATCGACGGCGTGCTGGCGATCGTCTGCGGCGCCACCCGGACCCAGCAGGTGCTGGAGGATTTCGCCGCCGCCGCCAGGCGCGAATTCGGCCAGAATTACCGCGGTGTGCTGTCGCGGCCGCTGCAGAGTGCCGCCGTGATTCCCGCGTCGTACGGGGCGCTGCGGCGCGCGCTGTCGGTGCTCGGGCGCATCGGCGTGCATGGGCGGATCGTCGACCAGAACGAGATGGCGCTGTATTCGGTCCTGTTCGAAACCCACGACCAGGCCAGCCTCAAGGCTTTCCTGGACGCCAGCATCGGGCCGCTGATCGTCCACGACCAGAAGCGCGGTTCGGATTTGACCCACACGCTGCTGAGCTATTTCGACAGCAACCAGAACGCCAAGTCCACCGCGACCCGGCTCGGCATCCATATCAATACCTTGCGCCAGCGACTGGCCAACATCGAAGGGCTGCTGGGCTACCTCGGCAATCCGAGCCGGGCGCTCGAAATCCACGTCGCACTGCGGCTCTGGAGCCTTTGCATGCGCGACGACAAGGCACAGGAGCGGTAGCGCGGCGGGCGCACAGCCACGCTGTCAGCCCGAGGCAGCCGCCGCCTTTTTCTGCGCGTACATCGCCTCGTCCGCATGCCGCAGCAACTGCTCCTGCTCCTCTCCATGCTCCGGATACGACGCGATACCGATACTGGGCACTACGCGCAGCGGGTAGCCGTCGATGTCCAGCGGCTGGCCGATCGCAGCGCGGATTTTGTCGGCCAGCTGCGCCGCGTCCGACCGCGCCTGCAGGTTCTCCAGCAGCACCACGAATTCGTCGCCACCCAGCCGGGCGACGGTGTCCGAGGCGCGCACGCATTGCGTCAGGCGCAGTGCCACTTCCTGTAGCAGCCGGTCACCGGTGGTATGGCCGAAGCGGTCGTTGACTTGCTTGAACTTGTCGAGATCGAGATAGAGCAGCGCCAGCCGGCTGCGCTCGCGGCGGGCGCGCGCCAGCGCGGTCTTCAGGCGATCGTGCAGCAGGCCGCGGTTCGGCAGGTCGGTCAGCCAGTCGTATTGCGCCATGCGCTGCAGCCGCGCCTGCAGCTGCTGGCGCTCGATCGCGGCGGCGATCTGGGTCGAGACGAACTGCAGCAGTTCCTGGTCCTTTTCGCCGTAATGCACGCCCCCGGCGTAGCTTTTCAGCGCCAATACGCCGATCGTGCCTTTCTGCGACTTCAGCGGCACGCCGAGCCAGCACAGCCAATCGGCGCCGACCGCGGCGCGCAGGCCGGCGGGAAGCCCGGCGATCGTCGCCGGCACCAGCAACAGCGGCTGGCCGCGGCGAATGACTTCGGCACACAGCGTGCCGGCCGCCGGCAGCGGCGCCGTCGCCCCCCGTTCACGCTCGTCGACCCGGTACGGGAAGCTGAGCCGCTCTTCCCGTTCGTCATACAGCGCGACAGAAAAGTTTGCCGCGGGCAGCAGCTTGGCGAGGATGCGATGGATGCTTCGGAACAGCGCCGCCAGATCTTCCGCCGCGTGCGCCGCTTCGGAAATCGCATACAGCGCCGCCTGCCGCGCCTCGGCGTGCTTGCGTTCGGTGATGTCGCGCGCGACCCCGATCCGCAGCCGGTCGGCCGGCGACCAGCGCGCCGACCACATGATGTGCACCAGTTGCCCGTCCTTGCGGATATAGCGGTTTTCGAAATGTAGCTGCGGCCGGCCGGACATGACTTCCTGCGCCGACTGGCGGGTGCTGTCGCGGTCTTCCGGCGCCACCAGGTCAAACATGTACATGCCGACCATCTCCTGCGGGGTGTAGCCGAAAATCCGCTCGCACGCGGCGCTGGCGAAAACGATGCGGCTGTCGGTATCGACCGCAAAGACGGCGTCCATCATCAGGTCGATGAAGCTGGCCTGCGGCGTGTGGGGGTTGGTTTCCATAGTAGGAGCATACCTGCGTCCGGTGACGCTGTGATGGCCGGCTCGCAGGCAGCCGCCAAAAATCGTGGCGGCCGCTCTCAACGATGCTCAGGCCGGCGCCAAGCTGGCGACGAATACCGCGCACAGTGCTTCCATACCGGCGCGGTCATCGTCGTCGAAGCGCCCCGGCAGCGGGCTGTCGACGTCCCAGACGCCGATCAGCGCACCGTCGGCGCCGATCAGCGGCACCACGATTTCCGAGCGCGACGCGCTGTCGCAGGCGATGTGGCCGGGGAAGGCGTCGACGTCGGCCACCAGCTGGGG
>JBATWJ010000113.1:0-4881 GCA_049672545.1 Burkholderiaceae bacterium | reverse complement strand
GCTTGCAAGTTCTGTGAAACTAAGGACATAATCGATTTACGTTTGGCCACGCCGACGCAGACGAAGACGGCGCCACGACCGCCGCCGGACCTCGGGCCAGCAGGCTTCGCCCTTCCCTTTTTGCGCCACGGATTATAAATGGACATTTCTGAACTGCTGGCTTTCTCGGTCAAGAATAACGCCTCCGACCTGCACCTGTCGGCCGGCCTGCCGCCGATGATCCGCGTGCACGGCGACGTGCGCCGCATCAACCTGCCGCCGCTGGAGCACAAGGACGTGCACGGCATGATCTACGACATCATGAACGACGGCCAGCGCAAGGCCTACGAAGAGTATCTGGAATGCGATTTCTCGTTCGCGATTCCCGGCCTGGCGCGCTTCCGTGTCAATGCCTTCAACCAGGACCGCGGCGCGGCAGCGGTGATGCGCACGATTCCATCGAAGATCCTGAGCCTGGAACAGTTGAACGCGCCCAAGATCTTCGCCGATCTGGCGCTGAAGCCGCGCGGCCTGGTGCTGGTGACCGGGCCGACCGGCTCCGGCAAATCGACCACGCTGGCGGCGATGGTCAACCACGTCAATGAAAACGAATACGCGCACATCCTGACCATCGAGGACCCGATCGAATTCGTGCACGAATCGAAGAAGTGCCTGATCAACCAGCGCGAGGTCGGCCCGCACACGCAATCGTTCAACAACGCGCTGCGCGAAGACCCGGACGTGATCCTGGTCGGTGAATTGCGCGACCTGGAAACCATCCGGCTGGCGCTGTCGGCGGCGGAAACCGGTCACCTGGTGTTCGGCACGCTGCACACCTCGTCGGCCGCCAAGACCATCGACCGCATCATCGACGTCTTCCCCGGCGACGAAAAGGAAATGGTGCGGGCGATGCTGTCGGAATCGCTGCAGGCGGTGATTTCGCAGGCGCTGTTGAAGACCAAGGACGGCTCCGGCCGTGTCGCCGCGCATGAGATCATGCTCGGCACGCCGGCGATCCGCAACCTGATCCGCGAAGCCAAGATCGCCCAGATGTACTCGGCGATCCAGACCGGCAGCAACGTTGGCATGCAGACACTGGACAGCAACCTGACCGAGCTGGTGCGGCGCAACGTGATCTCGCTCGGTACCGCGCGCGCCGCCGCCAAGACGCCGGAAAACTTCCCCGGATGATCCGCCGGCGGCCGCCCGGCCGCCGACTTCTCCACACTGCATCGGACATAACATGGAACGGGACCAGGCAAGCAAATTCATGCACGACCTGCTGCGGCTGATGCTCAGCAAGAAAGGCTCGGACCTGTTCATCACCGCCGACTTCCCGCCGGCCTTCAAGATCGACGGCAAGGTGACGCCGGTGTCGAACCAGCCGCTGTCGCCGACCCACACGGTGGAGCTGGCGCGCGCGATCATGAACGACCGCCAGGCAGCCGAGTTCGAAGCCAACAAGGAATGCAACTTCGCCATCAGCCCGAGCGGCCTCGGACGCTTTCGAGTCTCCGCCTTCGTACAGCAAGGCCATGTCGGCATGGTGCTGCGCACGATCACCACCAACATTCCGAAATTCGAGGAGCTCGGCTTGCCCGATACCTTGAAGGAAGTGGCGATGACCAAGCGCGGACTGGTGATCATGGTCGGCGCCACCGGTTCCGGCAAGTCGACCACGCTGGCGGCGATGGTCGGGCACCGCAATGAACACAGCTACGGCCATATCATCACGATCGAGGATCCGGTCGAATACATCCACCCGCATCGCAACTGCATCATCACCCAGCGCGAAATCGGCGTCGATACCGAAGACTGGGGCACGGCGCTTAAAAACTCACTTCGGCAAGCACCGGACGTGATCCAGATCGGCGAGATCCGCGACCGCGAAACCATGGATTACGCAATCGCCTTCGCCGAAACCGGCCACCTGTGCCTGGCCACGCTGCATGCCAACAGCGCGAATCAGGCACTCGACCGTATCATCAACTTCTTCCCCGAAGAACGGCGGCCGCAGTTGCTGATGGATTTGTCGCTCAACCTGAAAGGCATGATCTCGCAACGACTGGTCCCCCTGCGCGATACCAAGGGACGCTGCGTGGCGATCGAGATCATGCTGAATTCGCCGCTGATTTCCGACCTCATATTCAAGGGCCAGGTGCACGAGATCAAGGAGATCATGAAGAAGTCGCGCGAGCTCGGCATGCAGACCTTCGACCAGGCGCTGTTCGACCTGTACGAGGCGGACAAGATTTCGTACGAGGACGCGCTGCGCAACGCCGATTCGGTCAACGACCTGCGGCTGGCGATCAAGCTGCGCAGCAAGGATGCGCAGGACCGCGACCTCACTTCCGGCACCCAGCACTTGGGGATCATCTGATGGCCAATATCTACGACTTCCAGCCGAACAGCCTGGCCGGCGCGCCGGTCGACCTGGCGCAATACCGCGGCCGCGTGCTGCTGATCGTCAATACCGCCAGCCAATGCGGCTTCACGCCGCAGTACCAAGGGCTGGAGGCGGTGTACCGGCAATTCCAGGACAAGGGCGTCGAAGTGCTCGGTTTCCCGTGCAACCAGTTCGGCGCGCAGGAGCCGGGCAGCGCCGCCGAGATCGGCGCCTTCTGCGAAAAGAACTACGGCGTCACGTTTCCGCTGTTTGCCAAGATCGACGTCAACGGCGACGGCGCCGATCCGCTGTTCCGCTACCTGAAGGATGCGGCGCCGGGCGTGCTCGGCACGCGCGCGATCAAGTGGAATTTCACCAAGTTCCTGGTAAAGAAGGACGGCACCGTGTTCAAGCGCTACGCGCCGTCGACCAAGCCGGAAGAACTGATCGCCGATATCGAGCAACTGCTGGCCGAATGAAGCGGCGCGGCCGTCTCACATACTCCCCGTGACGCACGCCAATTCCGGGCGCCCATCCGTCGTTTCAGGCACATACTCCAACATTATTCCGATTCCATCGGCGGATAGCTGAGTGCCAACCCGTCGGCGTGCGCCCATGGCGTCAGCCGGTGCGGCTTGCGCGGATGCGCGTCGATGATGTCGTCGACGCGGATGCCGCGCACCAGCAGCGCATCGGCGATCAGCGAGCGGTGGCAGCGCCACGGCACCGCTTCCGCACACATCAGCACGCAGCGCTGGCGCGCCGCCAGCGCGATCGCCTCGTCCAGATGGGCGGCGAATTCGGCGCTCTGCATGTAATCGGCATAGCCGCGAAACGACAGGTTGCGCCAGCCGGTGTTGATGGAATCCTTGCGCGCGCGGCGCAGGCCGCCGAGCCCGGCCAGGTGCGAGTAATCGATGCCGAACGCGCGCAGCGACTCTGGCAGCGCATCCCCGTTGTACTGCGGATTGTGGCGCGAGCGCGGCACCGTGCGCACATCCAGCACGCGCTGCACGCCGTTGGCCTGCAATAGCGCGGCGAATTCGGCCAGCGGCCGCGTCGAGTGGCCGATCGTGCACACCAGAATATCCTGCGCTGCTGTCGCCTTTTCCATCGGATTCCGCCCATGCCCCCAATGATCGTTGGAGCGGCAGCCGGCGCCGGGGTTCAACCGCGCGCCAGCGCGCTGTCGATCAGCTCGATCCAGTGCCGCACCGGCGTGTCCGTGCCCGACTGCAGGTGCGTGACGCAACCGATGTTGGCCGAGACGATCATCTCCGGCTGCGTCGCCTGCAGGTTCTTCAGCTTGTCGTCGCGCAGCCGGGTCGACAGCTGCGGCTGCAGCACCGAATAGGTGCCGGCCGAGCCGCAGCACAAATGGCTGTCGGCGCACAGCTGCACGTCGACGCCGGCGGCGCGCAGGATGTGCTCGACCTTGCCGCGGATCTGCTGGCCGTGCTGCAGCGTGCACGGCGGGTGCCAGGCGACGCGGCGCCCGATCGGGCCCGGCAGCTTCTGCAGCAGCGCCTCCTCGAAGTCCGGCAGCAGTTCGCTCAAGTCCCTGGTCAGCGCCGAAATGCGCGCCGCCTTCGCCGCATAGGCCTGGTCGGCGGCCAGCAAATGACCGTATTCCTTGACCGTGACGCCGCAGCCGGACGCGGTCATCACGATCGCCT
Source organism: Burkholderiaceae bacterium (assembly GCA_049672545.1). Lineage (GTDB taxonomy): Bacteria > Pseudomonadota > Gammaproteobacteria > Burkholderiales > Burkholderiaceae_D > DATJCV01. The sequence goes on along the minus strand of JBATWJ010000113.1, from coordinate 840 downwards.
CGACCGCGCCGCTGTCGACGTACGGCCACCAGGCGTCGATGTTGCGCCGCATGTCGTCCAGGCCGCCGTACTGGTCGTTCAGGTGGTAGCGGATCGCGCCGCAGCAGCCGGCACGCGGCGCCACGATCAGCTGCACGCCGAGCGCGTCGAATACGCGCGCGGTGGCGGCATTGATGTTCGGCGACAGCGCCGGCTGCACGCAACCATCCAGCAGCAGCATCTTGCGTGCGTGCGCAGTGCGCGGCCAGACGCCGGCCGGCCGCGCCGGCGGCACCTTGTTCTTCAATACCGCCGGCAACAGCGGGCGCAGCAGCTGGCCCGTCTTCAGCGCCGGCGAAAACAGCCAGCGGCGCGGCAGCAGTTCCTTCAGCAGCGTGCGCGCAAAGCGCTGCGGCAGCGGCCGCGCCACCTGCTCCTCGACCACCTTGCGGCCGATGTCGACCAGCCGGCCGTACTGCACGCCGGACGGGCAGGTGGTTTCGCAATTACGGCAGGTCAGGCAGCGGTCCAGGTGCAGCTGGGTGCTGGCGGATGCCGGCTTGCCTTCCAGCACCTGCTTGATCAGGTAGATGCGGCCGCGCGGGCCGTCCAGCTCGTCGCCCAGCAATTGATAGGTCGGGCAGGTCGCGGTGCAGAAGCCGCAATGCACGCACTTGCGCAGGATGGCATCCGCTTCCTCGCCTTCGCGCGTGTGCTTGATGAAATCGGCCAGGTTGGTTTGCATGGTGTGACGCCTACAAATCCGGATACATGCGACCGGGATTGAAAATGCCGGCCGGATCGAAGCCGGCCTTCAGCCGCCGGTGAATCGCCGCCAGCGCCGGCGCCAGCGGCTGGAAC
>JBATWJ010000112.1:0-2190 GCA_049672545.1 Burkholderiaceae bacterium | reverse complement strand
CCGCTGCAGTTCGCCGCCCGACAATTGGTGCGGAAAGTCCTCGGCGCGCTCGCCCAGTCCGACCGCCGCCAGCATCTGCGCCGCGCGCGCCTGCGGCAGATTGTTCAGCAACAGCGGCAGCGCGACGTTCTGTTGCAGCGTCAGGTGCGGCAAAACGTGGAAAGCCTTGAACACGAAGCCGATCCGCTCGCGCCGCAGCCGGGTGGCGGCATCGTCGTCCAGCGCCGCCATCGGCTGGCCGTCGATCAGCACGGCGCCGCCGTCGGCGCTATCGAGGCCGGCGATGATGTTCAGCAGCGTCGACTTGCCGACCCCGGAGTCGCCCATGATCGCCACATATTCGCCGGCGCCGAGCACGAAATCGAGGCCGTCGAACACCAGCCGGCTGCCGTACAGCTTGCGCAGCGCGCGGCATTCCAGCGCCGGCGCGGCGATTCCGTGCGGGGCCGCGGCGGCGGCGAGGAGCGGGCTGTTGTGCATGCGGGCGGATGCGGAAAGTCGGGAAAAAGGAAGGGCGGCTGGCGCCGCCTTGTGGCCGCTGCCCCGCGGCAACGGCGCAGCGCGCGGCGGGGATGCGATAAACTTTGCCAGTGTAGTGGATGGCGCACGGCGTTGCAGCCGTGGAAAAGCGGCGTGACGCCGCTCTCGGCAATGCCGCCGCAAGCCGCATCGCAGCTCGTCAGTCAAAGCAATTCATCGGCCGTTATCCTGGCGCAAGCCGGGCTCCAGCGACTTTATTTACGGTGAGGTTTGCGCTTCCGGTTTGTGCCTGGCGGTCGGTCCCGACCGGGCGGCATTGCCGGACGCCATTTCGCACCGGGTGCCGGCAGTCCCTGCGGCACCGGCATCCTGAACCGAACGCCTGTAGAGGAGAGGACCAACGCTCTTGGCCGAATTCATACAGCAAGCGCAGCATGGTGGCGCCGCGGTGCGCGCCGAACTGCTGGCCGGGCTCGCCGCCGACCATGCCTGCGTTTCCCCGAAGTACCTGTACGACGCGCTTGGCTCCTGCCTGTTCGAGGCGATCTGCGCGCTGCCCGAGTACTACCCGACCCGCACCGAAGCGGCGATCTTCGAGCGCTGCGCCGCCGAGATCGGCGCCTGCAGCGGCGCCGGCGCCACGCTGATCGACTTGGGCGCGGGCAATTGCGCGAAGGCGGCGCGGCTGTTCCCGGTATTGCGGCCGCGCCACTACGTCGCGCTCGACATTTCCGCCGACTTCCTGCAGGAGGCGCTGGCGCGGCTGCAGCAGCGCTTTCCGGCGATCGAGATGGCCGGCGTCGGCATTGATTTCTCACACAGCCTGGCGCTGCCGGATTCGGTGCCGGCGGCGCGCCGGCTGTTCTTCTACCCGGGTTCGTCGATCGGCAACTTTTCGCCGCCGCAGGCGCTGGAATTCCTGCGCCGCATCCGCCGCGCCGGCGGCAGCGACGGCGGGCTGCTGATCGGCGTCGACCTGGTCAAGCCGCCGGCGCTGCTGGAAGCCGCCTACGACGATGCGCTCGGCGTCACCGCCGCCTTCAACCTGAACCTGCTGCGCCACCTGAACCTGCTGCTGGACGCCGACTTCGACGTGCGCGACTGGCGCCACCGCGCGCATTTCGACGCCGACGAAAGCCGCATCGAAATGCACCTGGAAGCGCGCACCGACGTCACCGTGCGCTGGCCCGGCGGCCAGCGCCGCTTCGCCGAGGGCGAGCGCATCCATACCGAAAACAGCTACAAGTACACGACGGCCGGCTTCGCCGAGCTGCTGCAGCAGGCCGGCTTCGGCGCGCTGCACAGCTGGACCGATGAGCGCGGCTGGTTCATGGTCTGCCATGCGCGCGCAGCCTGAATGCGCCGCCAGGAAAGGGGAAACGCCGATGATGGCCGCCGATGCCTTCATGACCTCGCCGCCGCAACTACCGGAACTGCGGCAGGCGTTCGCGCGTGTGCGGGCGCAGACCGCGGCGCTGGCCGCGCCGCTGTCGGCCGAGGATTGCTGCGTGCAGTCGATGCCGGATGCCAGCCCGATCAAATGGCATCTGGCACATACCAGCTGGTTTTTCGAGACCTTCGTGCTGGAACGCTTCGAGCCGGCCTTTCGGCCCAGCCATCCGGCGTTCCGGATGCTGTTCAATTCCTATTACAACGGTATCGGCGCCAAACACCCGCGGCCGCGACGCGGCCTGTTGACGCGGCCGTCGC